>JAILPF010000244.1 GCA_024699575.1 Acetatifactor sp.
GTTCATCTCTCGCTTGATAGCTCCGATTGCCGCAAAGCAGGGTGCACAAAGAAGGTTAAATACAAGGAAAGAAAATCCTGTCACACCGGTAAAAGCACCTGCCAGTGCCTGCCATGCAGTCTGCTCTCCACCACCATAGAGGATACCCATAGTACCTACAATGTTTTCCTTTGCCACAAGGCCGGTGATAGACGCAACGGCTGCCTGCCAGTTGCCCCATCCGAGAGGAATGAAAATCCATGCAATCAGATTTCCCACCTTTGCCAAAATCGAGAACTCCAGTTCATCCTCCTCCAGCATACGGAATCCATCTTCCGCAAATCCAAAGTAGCTGGCAAACCATACCACGATAGTGGAAAGCAAAATAATCGTACCAGCTTTCTTGATAAAGGACCAGCCTCTCTCCCACATAGATCTCAACACATTTCCAAGAGTGGGCATATGATATGCAGGGAGCTCCATAACAAAGGGAGCCGGGTCACCCGCAAACATCTTCGTTTTCTTTAACATAATACCGGAAACCACAATAGCTGCCATACCGATAAAATATGCTGAGGTGGATACCCACGCAGAACCGCCAAAGATTGCACCGGCAATCATTGCGATAAAGGGAACCTTTGCTCCACAAGGGATAAAGGTGGTTGTCATAATCGTCATGCGTCTGTCGCGTTCGTTTTCAATCGTTCTGCTCGCCATAATACCCGGCACACCGCATCCCACCCCAATCAACATGGGTATGAAAGATTTACCGGAAAGGCCAAATTTGCGGAATACACGGTCAAGCACGAAAGCGATACGTGCCATGTAACCGCAGGCTTCCAGGAACGCCAGCATAAAGAACAGCACCAGCATCTGAGGCACAAATCCAAGGACAGCGCCCACGCCGGCGACAATACCGTCCAGAATCAATCCCTTCAACCAGTCAGCAGCCTCAACGGCATCCAATCCAGCTTCCACCAGCGCAGGGATACCCGGAATCCAGACACCATAGTCTGCCGGATTCGGTTCCTCACCAATTTCTTCCAGGCTCAAAAGTGCAGCTTCATAGTCTGCGTATGTTGCTGTCTCTTCAGAAATCTCAAGAGTTTCCTCATCTTCCACGGTATATGTAAATTCCTCAGCAGAGGCTATACCATTTTCTTCCAAATACGCCTCATATCCTTCTACAATTGCAGTGCATTCTGCAACCGTTTCTGACAGTTCACCATATCCTCCGTCTATACCAAACAAGTGGAATCCATCACCGAAAAGTCCGTCATTTGCCCAATCCGTAGCAGGAGCTCCAACCGCCACCATCGCAATCCAGTATACCAAAAACATCACAGCCGCAAAAATCGGAAGTCCCAAAAACCTGTTCGTAACGATTTTATCAATCTTGTCCGAGGTAGTGAGTGCTCCTGCATTTTTCTTCTTATAACAGGATTTAATTACTTCCGCGATATAGATATAGCGCTCGTTGGTAATGATACTCTCTGCATCATCATCCAGTTCCTGCTCAGCCGCCTGAATATCCTTTTCGATATGAGAAAGAATCTCTTGTGAAATTTTCATCTGCTCCAGCACTTTATTATCCCGCTCGAATACCTTGATTGCGTACCATCTCTGCTGTTCCTCAGGCATGTCATGTACAATTGCTTCTTCTATATGCGCAATTGCATGTTCCACCGGACCGGAAAATGTATGTAACGGAACTGTTTTTACATTCTTTGCTGCATCAATGGCAGCTTCTGCAGCCTCCATAGTGCCGTCCCCCTTCAGCGCAGAGATATCAAACACCTTACACCCCAGTTGTCTGGACAACTCTTCCATATTAATCCGGTCACCGTTTTTCTTAACGATATCCATCATATTCACTGCAACCACCACGGGAATTCCCAATTCCGTCAACTGGGTGGTGAGATACAGGTTTCTCTCCAGATTGGTGCCGTCTATAATGTTCAGAATCGCATCCGGACGTTCATTGATAAGGTAATTTCGCGCAACCACTTCTTCCAAAGTATATGGGGACAGTGAATATACGCCCGGAAGGTCTGTGATAATCACATCCTCATGTTTCTTAAGCTTTCCTTCTTTCTTTTCCACCGTTACTCCCGGCCAGTTTCCTACAAACTGGTTGGAACCGGTCAATGCATTAAATAAAGTGGTTTTTCCGCTGTTAGGGTTTCCCGCAAGTGCTATTCGAATACTCATTTTTACACGCTCCTTTTTTTCCTACTGTACTTCAATCATTTCTGCATCCGCTTTTCGCAGCGATAATTCATAATTTCGCACGGTCACTTCAATCGGATCTCCCAGAGGTGCCACCTTGCGCACATAAATTTCAGTGTTCTTCGTAATTCCCATGTCCATGATACGCCTTTTCACAGCACCTTCTCCATGGAGCTTCACAACAGTCGTTGTTTCTCCAACCTTCACATCTCTCAATGTCTTCATCATCCATTCCTCCTCATTAAATCATGATTTTTTTTGCCAATTCATTGCTGACCGCGATTCTGCTTTCCTTTACCTTCACAATCAGATTACCGCCAAGCATACTTACAACGCTCACTTCTCCGCCTACATTGAAGCCAAGATCTTCCAGATGCTTTTTCACTTCCGGGTTTCCGCCGATTTTTTTTATAATCTGGGGTTTACCTGTTTCTGCAAATATAAGGGGCATCATAATTGTCCTCCCTTCTCTATCTTAAGTTAGTTTTTTCTAACCATTGTCTTAAAAAATAAGTTAGCCATTTCTAACTCAATTACAGTATAGTTAGTCACGACTAATCTGTCAAGCATTTTTTATACTTTTTTTATTGTTTTTTTATCTTTACCATTTCAACTACTAACAAAGCAGCAATTTAATCGGCACACGTCCAATCAAATCACTGCTTTGTTTACTGCAATATCATATTTTTTTAATGTCCACTTTATTCCGATACATCATCTCATCTGCACGATTTCTGGTCGCTTTCAGATTAATGTCGACCGTATCGTCATAGACCGCATATCCACAGGCAATTTGAATCTGCACCGGGATTCCACTCTCCTGATTCACTTTATTCTCCTCCGCCCGCATGTTTTGCAAGACATCCTCCACCGGGCAGGCAGCCCAGTCTGTCACCAGACAACAGAACTCATCGCCGCCGATGCGGAAACAGTCACCATATGGCTGGAACACCTCATGGATACACTCGGCGGCCAGTCTGAGATATCTGTCTCCCGCAGCGTGACCGAATCTGTCATTGCACTGTTTAAGATTGTTTAAGTCAAACACAAAGACACCGACATTGTCAAGGCTCTTCAGATTTTCTTCCTTCATGGCAAATGCATTTCTGCTGCCCAGTCCTGTTAACCAGTCTTTGGTCGCCATCTCTTTGTATACTTCCATTCTTCTGGCCTCATTCAGCATGCGGTTGGTTTCTTCCGTCGATTCAATTCCCAGAAGAAGAACAAAGCCCAAAAATCCAAATCGTCCAAAGGTTCCCACATCTGTTCCGGAACCGGTGTAATATAAGAAGATTTCCACTCCCATTCCAAGAACAATTGCAATCATACTGTAGATATAGCTTTTTAGCTTTCTTGTCCTCTCTCCGAAAAAGAACTGTTTGCACAGATAAGCTATGATATAAAGGATTGTACACCCCAGAATGATGTGCGAGCCGACAACTGTCTCCTTTAAATCTTTGATATCCAACAATTGCAACCCGATTGACGTTCCAAAAGAAATCGCATTTCCTATGCCAATAAGTTTCCATATTCTGTTTTCCCTGATGTCCAAAAATGCTCTGGTGAACATCAGAAACGGTATCGGCATCAGTTCCAGGGAAAGATATGCAAGAGTAGATGCTGCACTTCTATATGGGAATAAAAGAACCACCGTATTCGTCTCATTACAGGACCAGATTCCCAGAACCAGCGAAAATATACCAAGCGGCATCATTATGGAATTGGACTTTACTTTCCAGTTTAATATAAAACTGTACCCGACCATCAATATGCCCAGCAGTACAATTACAGTCCCCACTCCCGCCAGTACTACTGCTTTACCGTATATGTAATCGAACACTTCCAGTTCATCACCAAGATAAAAAACATAGTTCTCATAGTTCATAGAGTCGTATACTTTGGTTAACTCCACTACAATCTTCCCGGTTCCGAACGGGACACGGACAAAGTTCCAGATATTTCCCGGCGTATGTCCCAGCCTTCCGTAATCCTCCAGCACAGAATAAATCTCTTCATCGTCTGCAAAAACCCTAACATAATGATGGCTGGTGAAAAAGACAAGGTCCCCCTCTTTTTCATCACCCCCAAATACCGGTTGTTCGATGGTGATATACTGCTTTCCATCCGCTCCGATTTCCTGCTCATAGTCACTACGCACTATCACTTTCTGCGATGTGACATCTCTACTGTTCACGGAAATTGTCAGTAGAAACATTAAGACAGTAACTAACAACATTCCGTAAAAAATACGTCCCATTGATTTCACAACTACTCTTCTCCCGCCAAAAGGCTACAGCGTGTGTGCTCTCTCCTCAATGTTTTTGCGGAAATTGAGCACCGCATGATTATATTCCTCATTCATATAAGACGATGTGATTAAAAAATCTGCGGTCGATTTATTGTTTGCGATAGGGATATCATAAACCTGCGCAATACGTAAAAGAGCCTTCACATCCGGGTCATGGGGCTGTGCTGTCAAAGGATCAGAAAAGAAAATGACAAAATCCACACGTCCTTCCACAATTTTAGCACCAATCTGCTGGTCTCCACCCAAAGGTCCGGAATTATACCCGCGCACAGGAAGCCCTGTCTTTTCTGTAATCATTTTTGCTGTTGTGCCGGTTCCGCAGAGAAAATGTTTTTTTAAAATCTCTTTATTTTCCTCACACCATGCAATCAATTCTGCTTTCTTGTTGTCATGCGCAATCAGCGCAATGTTTTTTTGTTTTCCGATTGTTAATGTTACAAAGTTCTGTTCCACTGTCTTTCTCCTTGCCTGACTTTATATGTATAATTACTTATAGTATATCATTCTGCCGTTATAGTTTCAATTATCATTCCTCTCTGATGTTGCCTTCTTCCACATTTTTCTTTATAAATGTATCATATGCATATTCCCAGAGCGTCTGTGACCCATCTGCCGTATGGGCGTTTCTCTTCATAATCTGATGAAGTGCCACCCCACGTTCTCTCCAGCTCTTACCATCTGTCGCATCATTCAACATAATGGGCTGGATATTATCCATGGTATGGGCAAACTTTGCCTCCGGCGTATTAGCTGCTTCAAACTCATCCCATAACCCCCGCAGCTTTTTCCCCAGGTCCTCCGGAAGTCCTCCATAAAGCTTGTCTGCTGCCGCAAGTTCCCTGCTTTCTTTCGTTTTTAATCCTTCCTCATCATACGCATAGGTGTCTCCTGCGTAGATTTCCACCAAATCATGAATTAAAAGCATCTCAATCGTCCGAAGGACATCGATTTTCTCATTTGAGTACTCTGCAAGCAGTATGGTCATCACCGCCATATGCCAGGCATGCTCCGCATCATTTTCCTTGCGCGTGGCATCCGTCAGATAGGTCTGCCTTCCGATAAATTTTTCCCTGTCAATCAATCTGAAAAAATCAAATAATTGATTCAGTCTTTCTTTTACATTTTCGTCCATCTTTTCTCTCCATGAATCTATTCTTTATCCTGCAAATGCTTCCATATCCGAGTCATCCGCTCGTCAGCAATATGGTACACAGTCTGAAGTGGCCACGGCAACCCCAAAAGATATTCTTTATCCCGTACATTCAGCCCTTCCAGTTTTCGTTCGAATGCTTCCCTGTCCTGATACATCTGTTTTCCAAAATCGCAGGCAAAATATTCACACATCGGCTTTTCTATTTTTTCCGTCACCCGGCGAAAGCTGGCTTTTCCCGTGCTGCTGTACTCTTTCACATAAGATACCTTTTCTGTCTCAGCGCTGTCAGCCGGATCAGTCAAGGCAATCACGCCAGTCTCCAGCAGGTATTTCCACACCGTCTCCTTTATTTTTGCTATGGGCGTCGGGAATTTGAGTTTTTGAGAGATTTCTGTCACGGAATATCCCTGACTCGCTAAATGCCTGATTGCTCCACCGCTTGCCATATCAAACATGAAATCAGAAAGTGCCTGCGTAAAATACCTATTTTCCATTGCGGCATGCTCCTTTCACCAACTTCAATATATCATAAAGTTTCCCTGTTGGATATACTTAATAGAGTAAAGATTTTGTTGGTCGATTAAAAAATAAAAGAGAGTAA
>JAILPF010000317.1 GCA_024699575.1 Acetatifactor sp.
CTTGTGAGTACCCTAGATGATTATCTTACCTTTGCGAAAATGCTCCTTTCCAAAGGGTGTCTTGATGGAAAACAGATTATGGGTGAAAAGACGGTAGAGTTTATGACTTTTGGAAGATTGCCAAAGGCTATTGAAAACGACCTATATACCTGGCGGGATTTGGAAGGTTTTCGGTATGGCAATCTGATAAGAACGGTGCAGGAGCCGGGACTGTGTATGTATAATGCACCAAAGGGCGCTTACGGCTGGGATGGCTGGCTGGGCTGTTATTTCTTAAATATTCCTTCGGAAAATGCCTGTATTCTGCTTTTCATGCAAAGAACGGGTGCCGGAACTAATTTATACACAAGAAGACTGGTAAACAGCATTATGGGTGTCATTTGACGCCCATAGTTACATTGACCTCCAAAGAAAATATGGTATAATCAGGATATAGTGAAAAACTGATACATGTGGATAAGGCAGCATAGCAAGGAGGGGCTCTGTGGAGAAATACCGTTATGAAAATTATAATGATTTTATGCGTCTAAACCGTATCCGGATTAATAATTATCTTAATATTATTTTGTGGGCGTCGTGTATTACAGGACCTATGATTGCACTTGGAATTCGGCTTGGCATGTTTCATGAGGTCAACTATGTGACAAGTATTGGTATGACGATTGGTATGCCTCTATTGGCAGTGCTTCATCGTGTGCTGATAAAAAGAAAACCGGACTCACCATATGTGGGAATCCTTGCCTTGATTGTGATACAGCTTGTACTGACCGGTTCATCCAATAATCATCTTGGAATTAATATATGCTGGTTTTTAGCACCGATCCTTGCGTTGATGTTTTGTAATCGCAAGATTTATATTTTCACGGTATGCACAAATTTTTGTATGATGCTTTTGGCTACTTGGCTTACAGCACCATATTATGCAGGTCTAAGAACGGATTATGAATCAGCACTGCAATATTTTGTGAACCATAGCGGAGCGTATGTTATAGAGTTGATTATTTTGTTCGTCGCAGGATACCATCTCGAAAACATGCTGGAGAGGTATTTCAGAGATTTAATTTCACAATATGAAACGGTTCGTGAGAATGAAAAAAAGATGCATGCACAGATGGATATTTTGGAATCCATGGCTCAAATCTATGACAATGTGAATTTAATTGATTTTGATGAAATGACAGAACTTTCACTCTGTGACGAGACGTTGCAAAAGCATTCATTGGATTTTTCAAAGCATAGTCACACGCGGATGAACCACCGACTTAAGAGGTTGGTAAACCCGGATTTTATGGAGGATTTTCAGGTATTTACTAATATCACAAATTTGCAGAAGCGGCTGAAAAACAAAAAGGCAATTTCCAAGGAGTTTATCAGTGTTGAAACAGGATGGTTCCGTGCACAGTATATTTCTGTTAAAGCTGAGGAAAACGGAGTTCCGCATATTGTTATATTTACGACACAAAACATTGATGCAGATAAGCGCAAAGAAGAATATCTGATACAGGTTTCTACAACGGATGAACTGACAAAGCTATACAATAGACGTCTTTTTGAAGAAGATACAAAAGCACTTGAAAAAGATGGGCTTCGAGAAGATTTTGTAGTGTTTTCCATAGATATTAATGGACTAAAGACGGCTAATGATACCTTAGGTCATGCTGCTGGGGATGAACTGATTACGGCGGCTGCTGATTGTCTCAATAAGGCGGTGGCGGATTATGGGAAAGCATACCGTACTGGTGGAGATGAATTTATGCTTCTTGCGCACATGGATCACCCGGAAGCTTTACGGGAAACTATTTTAGATAGGGCAAAGGAATGGAGCGGACAGATAGTAAAAACACTCTCCATGTCGATAGGCTATGCAGCTGTGAAAGAATTTCCGGAAAAATCATTGGAAGAACTGAAACAGTTGGCAGATGCCAGAATGTATGAGGTAAAGAATAGCTATTATGAAAGTACAAAACATAACCCAAGGAGGCGCTTATGAACAAAGTATATTGTTATTCCAAATGTACGACCTGCAAAAAAGCTTTAAAATGGTTGGATGACAACAATATTTCTTATGAAGTAATCGATATCAAGGGCGACCACCCGGATGAAA
>JAILPF010000337.1 GCA_024699575.1 Acetatifactor sp.
CGTTGTCTTAAAAGAGCCGTCAGTAGTGGCGTTTGATAGAGACACGAATAAGATAAAAGCAATCGGAGAGGATGCCAGATTAATGCTTGGTAGAACTCCGGGTAATATAGTGGCAGTAAGACCACTTCGTCAGGGAGTTATTTCCGACTATACAGTTACAGAGAAAATGATGAAATACTTCATTCAGAAGGCTCTTGGAAAGAGATCTTTCAGAAAACCTCGTATCGCGGTATGCGTGCCCAGCGGTGTCACAGAAGTTGAGAAAAAAGCTGTAGAAGATGCAACTTATCAGGCAGGTGCGAGAGAGGTTTCTATTATAGAGGAGCCTATCGCAGCAGCAATCGGTGCAGGAATTGACATTTCCAAACCCTGCGGTAATATGATTGTTGATATCGGAGGAGGTACTTCCGATATAGCTGTTATCTCCCTTGGAGGCACTGTTGTCAGTGCATCTATTAAAATTGCCGGTGATGATTTTGACGAAGCAATTGTACGCTATATGCGTAAAAAACATAACCTGTTGATTGGTGAGAGAACGGCGGAAGATCTGAAGATTAAAATCGGTTCAGCATACAAGAGAGCCGAAGTTGACTATATGGATGTCAGAGGACGTAACCTGGTAACCGGATTACCCAGAACGGTCACAGTATCTTCCGAGGAGACAGAGGAAGCACTGAGAGAGACTACATCACAGATTGTTGAGACTATCCACAGTGTTTTGGAGAAAACTCCCCCTGAGCTTGCAGCGGATATTGCAGACAGAGGAATTGTGCTCACAGGAGGCGGAAGCCTTTTACGAGGCCTGGAGGATTTAATTTCTTCCAAGACCGGAATCAATACAATGACAGCAGAAGATCCTATGACTGCAGTCGCTATCGGAACAGGACGTTATGTTGAGTTCCTGGCAGGCTATAAAGATGTATAAACAGTAAATTCTTGTGATAGAGTAAAACCACAGAAAGGAGCATTATGGTAAAGGGATTATATACGGCGTATTCCGGAATGATTAATGAGCAGAACAGAATGGATACCCTGACCAATAATTTAGCTAATGTTACCACTGTGGGATACAAGAAGGAAGGTTCTACCAGCCAGGCGTTCAGCGATGTACTGGCAGTGAAAATACAGGATGAATCCATTGGGAAGAACCTGGTGCAGAGGATTGGCTATAACCATCCCGGCGTAAAAATCGGAGAGAACTATGTGGACTATTCGCAGGGGTCTTTTCGAATTACCGATAATACTTACGATCTGGCATTGTCGGGTGAGGGCTTTTTCGCAATAGAATTTACCAATAAAGCAGGGGAAACTTCTACAAAATATACCCGTGCAGGACAATTTACACTGAATACAGAAGGCTATCTTGTGACTCCTGAAGGTGATTATGTTCTGGATACGCAGAACAGAAGAATCCGTCTGAATACTCTTGTGGATTCTGCAATCGATACAGATGGACGGATTACCCAGAACGGAACAACTGTAGCACAGATCAGAGTTGTGGATTTTGAAGACTATAACTACCTCGAAAGATACGGAGAGAATTATTTCGAAGCACTGGAGGGGGCTCAAATCACCAATTCCTCAGCAACAGTGCATTCCGGATACCTGGAGATGGCAAACGTGCAGACAGTATCGGAGATGGTGAATTTAATTGCCATCACACGTGCATATGAGAGCAACCAGAAAATTGTACAGACCTATGATGATACACTGGATATTGCAGTGAATCAGTTAGGTAGATTGCAGTAAGAGGAGCGCTTATGGTAAGAAGTCTATGGACAGCGGCAACCGGTATGATTGCCCAACAGAATAATCTGGACACAATCGCGAATAACCTGTCTAATGTAAACACTACAGGTTACAAAACACAAGTGAATGAATTTAAGAGCCTACTGTATCAGAATATACAGACAAAGACGACTTCGGCGAACGGTGAGAGAAAACCGTCCAGTGCGCAGGTTGGTCTGGGTGTGCGCAATGCGTCTATCACATCTGTATTCAAACAGGGTAACCTGTTGGCATCGGAGAGCGATACCGCTTTTGCAATCAGTGGAAAAGGTTTCTTTGCCGTGCGAGGTGAGGATGGAAATACCTACTATACCAGAAACGGTAATTTCCAGTTTTCACTTGCTGCAAACGGAAATATGTTATCGACATCTGACGGAAATCCGGTTCTGGATACACAGGGTAGACCGATTGTACTGAACAATAACTATGTGGTGAGCAATATTACCGTGGCAAAGGATGGTTCCTTGTGCTATCCCGATGCAGCGAACAATCCGCAGCCGATTGGTATCACCATTGGTCTCTATCAGTTTAATAATCCAAACGGTTTGGAGAAAATGGGAGAAAGCCTATATCAGCAGACTGCAGCCAGCGGGCAGCCGATTAATGAAGCCAACAGCACAGCAGTTGAAAAGAGTGAGATTATCCAAGGCTATTTGGAGGGATCAAACGTGCAGGTGGTGGATGAGATGGTTAACATGATTGTCGCCCAGCGAGCATATGAGATTAACTCAAAAGCAATTACGGCATCTGATGAAATGCTTCAGCAGGCAAATAACCTGCGCAGATAGGGGAGATAGCTTATGGATATCAATAACATATCTTCTATGTATCAGGATTTATATGCGAATTCAGCAAAGCTGAACACATCCAAACTGGAGCAACAGCTCGGAACGGACTATTCTAAGGCTACCGATGACGAGTTGATGGATGCCTGCAAAAAGTTTGAAGCTTATTTTCTGGAACAGGTATTTAAAGGAATGGAAAAAACCATACCTTATCAGGAGGAGACCGGTTCCAACGGAGCACTTTTGGATTTTTATAAGGACAGGATGGTTCAGGAGGTAGCGGAACAATCCACAGAGCGAAATAGTCTGGGGTTGGCACAGATGCTTTATGAACAGATGAAGCGTAACATGGGCATGGATGCCGGAACCATTACAGACAATCAACAGAAGTAAACAGTCGAATATGCTGCCACAGGCTGATACGCCTGTGGCTTTTGGTGTTTTTATGGATAAATTAAACGGATATGTAAATCAAATCATATTTCAGAACAGCGAAAATGGATATACAGTGTTTGATCTGGTGGTCGAGGATGAGGAAATTACCTGCGTCGGTATGTGCAAGGGACTTACCCAGGGCGAAAACATCGAGGCAGAAGGAGAATACACGGAACATCCGATGTATGGATACCAGTTTAAGATTATAAGTTATCAGACAGTTGCTCCGAAAGACAGGGTCAGTATGGAGCGCTATCTTGGATCCGGGGCCATTAAAGGTGTAGGAGCTGCATTGGCTGCGAGAATTGTTAAAAAATTCGGGGATGATACCTTTCGGATTATAGAGGAGGAGCCGGAGAGACTGGCCGAGGTCAAGGGAATCAGCGAGAAGAAAGCGATGGAGATTGCCGTGCAGATGGAGGAGAAGCGGGATTTGCGCGATGCGCTGGTGCATCTGCAGCAATTTGGAATCTCCAACACGCTTGCCATAAAGATCTATAATAAATATGGACTGGAATTATACAGTATATTGAAGGAGAATCCCTATCGACTTGCAGAGGACATTGAAGGAGTCGGATTTAAAATAGCCGATGATATTGCTGCGAAGATTGGAATTCACACGGATTCTGACTACCGTATATGTAGCGGTGTGCTGTATACACTCCTTCGCGCTGTCTCGGAGGGACACTGCTACCTTCCGAGAGAAGAACTGATAGACAGGGCAGCGAATCTTCTTGAAGTCAGAGCAGAATCAGTGGAACCACTAATTGACAATCTGGTAATGGACAAAAAACTGGTGGTTAAAGGGGAATGTGTTTACGCGACAAGCTTCTACTACGCAGAATTGAACTGTGCGGGAATGCTATATGACTTAAATCTGCAGATGCCGGAAGCTGAGTATCTTCC
>JAILPF010000352.1 GCA_024699575.1 Acetatifactor sp.
TATTGTTCTCCAAAATCTGGAATGGAGCAGATGTGGCAGACTCAGTCCATACACTTTCAGAGCAGATTAACGTACAACTGGGAGGAACATCCGGCCAATAGACAAACCTAAAAACGTATAAGAAACCAACCATTGGAAAGACTACTACTGATTAGAAGAAAAAGGTGGTAGAGACATGGTTGGTTTTTTGATTGCTTTATTGTCTGGAGCTTTGATGAGCATTCAGGGAGTGTTTAACACACAGGTTACAAAAGTCTCCGGAATTTGGATTGCCAGTGCGTTTGTGCAATTCAGTGCACTGTGTGTTTGCATGCTTGCATGGTTTCTTACAGACAGGACCTCCCTTTTGAAGGTTTTTTTTGTGGAACCTAAATATATGCTTCTGGGTGGTGCAATCGGCGCGTTTATCACATCTACCGTAAGTAAAAGCATGGATATGCTCGGACCGGCTAGAGCGGTTATGATTATTGTGGTCTCCCAATTGACGGTAGCATATGCCATTGAACTTTTCGGAATGTTCGGCGTGGATAAGCAGACATTTTCGTGGAGAAAAACGCTTGGAATGCTGACGGCGATCGTGGGAATTATTCTGTTTAAATCTTAAAAACGCCCTTGTAAATTGCGGATAATTATCTTAAAATGAAACTTGTCAGCATAGAGAGGCAATCCTTTTTCTTTTTGAGAAAGGAACTATGATGAAAGTAATAAAATATTCTTTGATACTGTTTTGCATGTGTACATTTATTTCAGCATGCGGAAGTCGTGAGGAGGAAATCCTTTTTGAACAACAGACGGTGGAATCCGAAGCCCTTCCGGCAGAAGAAAACAAGGAGCAGGAACGTATCTATGTGTATGTGTGTGGATATGTACATAATCCCGGTGTAGTAGATCTTCCGGATGGGAGCAGAGTGGTGGATGCACTGGAGGCGGCAGGGGGACTTACGCCGGATGGTGTTGAGACTTATTTGAATCTTGCTGCACTCGTTTCGGATGGACAGAAACTGTATTTCCCAAGCAGTACAGAAGCAGAAATGATGGAGCAGGAAGCAAATGAAGTTGCAAGCGGGATGATAAATATCAATACGGCTGACGTGGAGGAGCTTTCTACACTGCCGGGAATTGGTGCATCCAGAGCACAGGATATCATTCGGTATCGGGAAACAAACGGAGAATATCAGTCGATAGAGGATATCATGCAGGTTTCGGGGATTAAAGAGAGCCTGTACGAAAAGATAAAGGATAAAATCAGAGTGCAATAGTAATAGAATACTCGTATGCAAAGGTTTGGTTATTGACATGGCAGGGAAAAGAGTGCTGGTTGTAGATGATGAGAAGCTGATTGTTAAGGGAATTAGGTTCAGCCTGGAGCAGGATGATATGCAGGTTGACTGCGCATATGATGGGGAGGAAGCTCTGGAATATGCCCGCAACAATACGTATGATATTATTCTTTTGGACGTAATGCTTCCCAAACTTACCGGATTTGAGGTGTGCCAGCAGATTCGGGAGTTTTCCGGCGTGCCGATTATTATGTTGACTGCAAAAGGGGATGACATGGACAAAATTCTCGGACTGGAATACGGTGCGGACGATTACATAACCAAACCCTTTAACATATTGGAAGTAAAGGCAAGAATCAAGGCAATTATGCGACGCGTGGAACCGAAGAAAGCAAATGCTGAGAGCGTTAAGGTAGTGGACAGCGGAGACGTGCATCTTGAGTGTGACAGCCGCAGAGCATTTATCGCAGGAAAAGAGATTGGACTGACGGCTAAGGAGTTTGAAGTACTGGAGTTATTGATGCTGAATCCCAATAAGGTTTATAGCAGGGAGAGTCTTTTGAAGCTGGTATGGGGTTCTGATTATCCGGGGGATGTGCGAACCGTGGACGTGCATATCAGAAGACTTCGGGAGAAAATCGAAGAGAATCCCAGTGAGCCCAAGTACGTGTTGACCAAATGGGGCGTTGGCTATTATTTTATGAATATTTAGGACTGAAAAATGGAAAAGGATTTATCAAAATTCAAAAATATTTTAGAGTGGCTGGCTCCCAAAAGAAGTCTTAGAGTACGTATCTTTGTGATAGTACTGGCAACCGGTATCATTCCCAGTGTATTGATGCGATACGGTATCGTAAATAACTATGAGGAACGCGCAGTGGAACAGCGTTCCACTTCCGTTCAGACACAGCTGCTTACGGTAGCCAATCATTTGATTAACAACCATTATATTGCAAATTACCGGATGCAGAATGCGGCGTATCACACTTCTGAGCAGATTATCGATGCCGAGTTGGAAATGCTTGCCAACCTGTATGATGGTCGTGTGATGATTATTGACAGCAATTTTAAAGTTGTAAAAGATACCTACGATATCAGCGAAGGGAAAACGATTATTTCAGAGGAAGTGATTAAGTGTTTCCGTGGAGAGAATACTTCTCATTATGATGCGGAGCATGGCTACATAGAATTGACAACACCGATTGTTGACACCACTGTGGCGTCATCCGGTGATAATCAGAATACCGTGGTTCAAGGGGTGATGTTGACCAGTATTTCTACGGATAGTATTATCACGACCATGGAAATTCTGAATCGTAAGGCACTGATTCTGGAGAGCATGATGATTATGGGAATCGTTGGACTGTCACTTTTCCTGTCTTATGTGATGACGAAACCATTTAACAGGATTACGGAAGAAATCAATAAGGTGAAAAACGGGTATACGGCAGAGGCAATCTCTGTACCTGACTATGCCGAGACGGTTCATATTGTGGATGCGTTCAATCAGGTGCTTTCACGAATGAGAACATTGGATGATTCCAGACAGGAATTTGTTGCAAATGTGTCCCATGAGCTCAAAACACCTATGACATCCATCAAGGTACTTGCAGATTCACTGCTTGTTCAGGACAATGCTCCGGCAGAGCTCTATCGGGAATTTATGGAGGATATTGTCTCTGAGATTGATAGAGAGAACCAGATTATTACCGACCTGCTTGCGTTGGTAAAGATGGATAAGAGCAAGCAGGATTTAAATATTGTTGCTTTGAATATTAACGACATGACCGAGTTGATTTTAAAGAGACTCCGCCCTATTGCGAGAAAGAAGGATGTGGAGGTTGTCTTTGAGAGTGTCCGTCCGATTGTTGCGGAAGTGGACGAGGTCAGAATGACCCTGATTATGACGAATCTGGTTGAGAATGCTATCAAATATAATAAGGAACATGGCTGGGTGAAAGTAAAACTGGATGCAGATCATCAGAACTTTACTTTTGAAGTCAGTGATTCCGGGTTGGGGATTCCTGAGGACTCTCTTGCACATATCTATGAGAGATTTTATCGTGTGGATAAATCACACTCCAGGGAGATTGGTGGAACAGGCCTGGGACTTGCCATTACAAAGAGCGCTGTCCTTTTACATCGAGGTACAATTACAGTCAGCAGTACAGAGGGAGAGGGAACCAGTTTCCTCGTCAAAATTCCTCTGAATTACATTGCACAGTAGAGTGTGGTTAATGATATGAAAAAAATCAGTTATGTTCTTGGAACAATTCTTCTCTGCCTATTGAATTTTACAGGCTGCGGGCAGGAAGCAGATAAAGAATTAAATACGGTTTCCGTTTATTATGTAAGCAATACCGAGACTAAGGTGGAGCAGCATGAGTACGCGTTGCAATCCAACTCGAAGCGAGGGCAGGTGGAAGAACTGTTGGCATGTCTGGGAACCATTCCGGAAAAACTGGAATATAAGGCACCGCTCTCCATGGGATTTCAGGTACTGGATGTCAAGATGAACGGTGGAAAGGTTCAGCTGAATGTGGATGAGGCTTATAATAAGCTCTCTGTGACTACGGAGGTGCTTGTCAGAGCTGCGATTGTGCGGACGTTGACGCAAATCGACGGAGTGAGCTTTGTGGGGATTACTGTGGAAGGGGAACAACTCTATGATAACACAGGCAGCAGAGTGGGTTGGATGAGTGCCGACCAGTTTATTGATAATGATGGCAATGAGATTAACACCTACGAGCTTGTACGTGTCAGACTGTATTTTGCCAATGAGGCAGGAGACCAGTTGATTGCGGCATACAGAGAAAAACATTATTCAACCAACACTCCGTTGGAAAGGTTTGTAGTGGATGAGGTACTTGCCGGCCCCAGTGGACAGATTGAGGGAATGTATCCTACAGTTAATCCGGAAACCAAGGTTATCAATGTGATGACCAGAGATGGAATCTGTTATGTCAATCTGGATTCCAACTTTTTGACAATGATTAACAATGTAACTCTGGATACAGCAATTTATTCTCTCGTGAATTCTTTGGTTGAACTTAGCAATGTGAATAAAGTGCAGATTCTGGTAAACGGTGAAGTGCCTGCAAATTTCACGACAACAGTGTATGAGAGAAATCTGGATCATGTAACAACATTGGAGTAGAACAGCGGAAGTAATGATAATTCAAGTTTAAATTTTAGAATTCCGTCCGCATCTTCTTCTCAGGTGACCATCGCAAACGGTACCTATTTTCATATAGGATTTGCTTTGTTCAGTGACTCTTACTCTGGAACATTTACGCCGGATTCCAATACCGGAGATATTACCATTTCGTTTAATGCAATACAGAAGACTGCACAGGAAATATCAGCATCTAACATGAATATTCCTATGGATGCAACCGGTAGAAGAGTTGAAGCGACGATTACTACCGGGGATGGAGAACTATCTTATTATGTATCAAATGGTACAGATGTCATTGATATAGATCGGGATACGGGTGCAATCACTGTAAAGGGAGTTGAATCCGCAACTGTAGTCATTGAAGCTTCGGAGACTGAAGAGTACAGGAGAACAACGAAAAATATCCGTGTGACAATTGAAGAGACAAGTGCTCCTTCATCCGACGATGGTGGCGAAGTCAATGTTCGCGAGGACAAACAGAACGGTAACTTTGCAGCCGGCGGGTTGGATAATTCCGCATCGTGAGGGAGGCAGAGGCGCAGAGGGCGGTGGTGATGGCGTTCAACACGCTGCCTTCAAGGCGCGAGGAACTGGTGGTGCAGCGGGAGCGGCTGCTCACGGGCGAGATTGGCAGGATCGACGCATTGCTGAAGACGCTGGACGGTCAGCAGGACAGGCTGGAGGAGCGGCTGGAGGTGCTGGCAAGCCAGGTGCCGGAGGACGAGGAGCCGATGAACACCACCGTGGTTGACGAGGTTGGCAGCACACAGGTCATCACAAGCGAGATGGACGAGGCGGCATTCCTGCGAAGCCAGATCGTGGAGATCAGGAGACGCAAAGACGGGCTCTACGCCGAGCGGGCGGAGCACGCCAACACAGAGGTGCAGATCAGGCTCCTGCTGGAGCTGGTGGACGAGATGGTCAAAAACAGCCTGCCGGAGTGGATGAGCCAAGAAACAGAAGTTGTAGAAGAGACCGGAGCCTGCCGCGACTACGACGACTTCTTCAACCGAACGAGGTACACAGTGCCGGAGGGCGTGTTGGACGAGAACGGGCGGATGGAGAGACCTGGTCATCCGCTACCTGGACAGGGTGGTTGCAAGGGATGACGGCTATGAGGTGGCTTTCAAGGCAGGCGTGACCGTGGAGGTCGAGATTTGAGGGGAGCATAGGGCAGCATATCACTGTGGAAATGGTGATGTGGCTGCCCGCTTTTTGAGCGATAAGCCCGAGGGTGACTGCCATGCTTGCATGAGCAGTCATTTGAGGGCAACGGACAGTGAGAAACGTAGTTTCGAACTGCGTTTCTGGGGCAATCACACGGGAAACTTTCTCTTGCATCAGAAATCCCGTTTGTGTTACACTGGCGTCAGACGAGGATGCTATTCTCGCCTATTTATCGTTCATGAAAAGTTCATAAGAATTTCGTTGCAATCGAGCTGGATTTTTGGTACATTTTATATGTATCAGTATGCCATCTTGGAGGGGCTAACAATCCGGGGGAGTCGTGCCGATGTAAAGATTGGGAGCATATGCTCCTATGGTGAAGGAGGTGCCGGTATGGTTGATGAAAAGATTACCATTCAGGATGCATCAGAAGTTGACCCTAATCTGCTCCGTAT
>JAILPF010000357.1 GCA_024699575.1 Acetatifactor sp.
AAGAGGTTTTGATTCAAATCCGGATTCCCGTAATAACCCAAAAAAGTATAAGGCCCTTTTTCCAAAAGTTCTCCGGCTTCACCTTGTGGAAGCTCCCTGCCCATGGAATCCACAATTTTAATTGCATCACCATCGGATACCGGCTTTCCTTGAGAAAAAAGAATAGTCTCCAAATCATCGTCTTTTCTGGTAGTGCAGGTAATTCCCTCACCGAGACCATAAGCCTGATGCAACACTATATGAAGGCGATCGATTAACTTTCGTCCCAGCTCTTCATCCAGCTTTGCAGCTCCGATCATCATGCGTTTGAGGCTTGAAAGGTCTCCATCATACCATTCAAGGACATCAGCCCATATTTTCGCTATAGCCGGAACTATACATGTAAACGTAACCCTGTATTTCTCAATAAGCGCAAACGCTTCATCAAAAGAAGATGTTTCGCTTAAAACTACCGTTCCACCGTTATACAAAGTTCCCAATATACCGGGACTTGCCAGTTGGAAATCATGTGAGGTAGAAAGTAAAGCCATATTTACCGTATTTTCAGTAATGCCCGTGTATTTGCAAGTTGCCTTTGAGTTATACACGTATGCCTCATGAATTCTTGGAATGACTTTCGGAAGATTGGTTGTTCCTCCAGATAATAAAAACAGAGCAATACTTCTGTAATCCGTATTGTACGGAATCTTACAATCTTTCATCTCCCTGCTATACTCAGGCAATTTTCTGCACGGATACAGCGATTCTTTCGTAAAATCTTTAT
Organism: Acetatifactor sp.; assembly: GCA_024699575.1. Taxonomy (GTDB): domain Bacteria; phylum Bacillota; class Clostridia; order Lachnospirales; family Lachnospiraceae; genus Acetatifactor. The sequence continues at coordinate 764 of JAILPF010000357.1, forward strand.
CTGTAAATATACATTGAATTCCCAGATTTTTAATTTGAGAAACCATCTCAACATATGACGTTCCAAGAAATTCCGAAATTCCAATGTACGCCTTAGGTTTTACAACTTCTGCAACACTTATAATCTCCTGCTGTCTATGGGTAGGTAACATAAGTACCGGTTTAATTCCCACCTTCAAAAGGGCCAGCAGTACTGTTACATACAGATTACAATTTGGTATTTGCAAAAGAACAATTTCACCGTTTGATAAACCCTCATTTATAAAATATGCAGCCAATCCATCAGAATATTCACTCAATGTTCGATAGGTCATACTGCCCTTTGAATCATACAGTGCAACCTTATCCGGATATTTCTTTGCGGTTTTTTCTATTTCACCATGAATTGTCTCTTTTTTTAGATACCCCTTGTCTTCATAAGTTTTTAATATTGTGTCCATATCATCCCTCTAATAAAATATTTATAATCTGATCAACCCGGTCATCCCGGATACATGTATTATGATTTCCATGTATTACCTTTCTGGTAAGTTTTCCAAGAACAACCTCATTCCACATAACATCATCCTTCATATAAGGATATAGCATCTGATCCTGCTCATCCGGTACTAATGCAATCAAATCCCCTGTATAGAAATCCGGTTCGTAATGAATCATACCAATGAAATTACGCTCGAATACATCAAACAGAATATTCAACATATTAAAGCTGCTTTCATCCCCTGCAAAATCGGGATTTTCTATACATTCATAAATTCTGGACATACGCTCCATATGGGTTAGTTTCGAAAGACTTGTAAAACATTTTCCCAGATCTGCAAACTCTCCATCTAAGGAACACAATTCTTCCGCATCAATATCTCTATTAACACCGTTTAGCAGATAAGTGATTGCACGTTTAACTTTGTCCGGTTCTTTTGGGTAACCGGCTTTTACAATATCCGCACCCAGAATAACACCATAGTTTGCCTCCAGCAGCATTTGGTCAGAAACTCTATGTCTGCACAAATGAGAACTAATAGTAACTACCGGTTCCACATTCAGTCCACGTTCAATCAATATTTTTGCAGTCTCTAATGCTAAAAATCCCCCTACACAATAGCCGGATAACCTGTAAGAATCTGCGTGCATATCTTCCAAAATATTGGCATATACCATAGCTCTTGTAGTTATCAGCTCTTCCGGCGGTGCCATGAGATAGATTTCTTCATCGCCATAATTGAAACCTACTACAGTCGCATCAGGTTTTCTCTTACACACCTTAGGAGCAATTAAATGATAGTCAACCAGCCTTCCTGTACCTGTATGGAAAAATGCAATAACTTCACCGGATTCTCCTTTTTGATAGAAATGTAAACAACTTGGATCATGGAACATATCTTTAGGGGTCTCATCATTTTGGGTTTTATCATCTTCAAATATCGCCGCCATTCCTGATACAGTAGGATTCCTCAATATGTTTCTCATAAGATCATCCCAACAGATATTTTCGCAATCCTTAAACTCTTCCTTAAGCTTTGTAGCAACCTGTGCAATTAAAAGTGAATCTCCACCAACCGCATAGAAATTATCTTCTCTTGAGATCGAAGGTACATTCAATACCCCTTTCCATATCTTGATAATTCTTTTTTCCTCTTCGCTTTCATAGTAATCGTCGACATCAGCATTTTTATCATCAGAATATCTGACAGGTTTTAATTTCTTCCGATCAATTTTTCCATTACTACTAAGCGGAAGCGCTTTTAAAATGTTTATGTAATTTGGAACCATGTAACTTATAAGGTTCTCTTCCAAATACTTTTTTAAATCTTTCAAGTCAATTTCTTTCTCATTGGAATTTGCTTTGACAACAAAGACTTTTTGTCCAATTTTATTGAGTAAAGAAGTCTTGGTCGGGAACGAAGCCAAAAGAGTCATTTCTTCTGATTCAAACAAATCCTCCCACTCCTGCTCTGAATACATGATTTGTTCTTTTCCTGCTCTGATATCAGTAAATCGTTCTTCTCCGCCTTTTAGAACTGACATTTCAACAGATGTAAGCAACGAATTAAAATCATCCATAGCTTCCAACAGTATCAAGGTTCCGTTACACCTCAATAATCGTTTTAACTCCTTAAAATAATCCGGTAGATTTCGTGCATTATGAAGTACATTGGCTGCCAGTATAATATCGAAACTGTTTTCTTCCAGATTCTGTTTTTCAAAAGGAATATTGATATCATAAATTCCATAATTCATGAAGTCATAATCTATAAATTGCTGTTTAGCTTTATTAATAAAGAAATTCGATACATCGGTGAATGTATACCTGACTTTTGCTTCCGGCATATGTTTGACCACTGTTTGAGTCGTACCGCCTACGCCTGCACCAATTTCAAGAATCTGTATTTCGCAATTATCCTTAGCTTTTTGAAGGACAAGATGATTCAATGCAACGGATGCCGCCTCATTGAGCATTCCATTTACCACATTGGAATGATAAGCCGCATCTGCAATATCAGTCTTACCCTCCGGGAAAAGTAAATCCAGGCCTTTCACCTGACCCCGGATCTGATTCAACAGTAAATCACTTGATTTTTTCTGGTACTCCCAGAGAGTGGCACTGTATCTGACACGATCTTCCAGTCTTTTGAATGCTTCCCAGTTATCATCTCTATCCGGAAGTCCAGCACCTTCGGAAGTAAGCTTGTAAACATCGTCTTCTGTGTGCCTAATGATATCTTCCTTCTCCAAAACACTCAGCCAGCGCTTAACAATATGTTCAAATTCCTCAGCCGGTTTTACAGCCGCCTCTATTTCTTCCAACGAATACACACGATTCGTATTTTCAAAAATTCCAACCGTTTTAAACACCCAAAGCATATCGATAATTGCTGTATTTTCCGAGAAATTCTTCCATTCAAGAACATCTTCCCTGCTTCGCTGTCCCAGAACCTCTTCCGCAGATATCTCCATGCTCTTTTCCAGATTCTCATCATACAAATCTCTTTCAATTATCCCGGTTTTCTCCTTTTGTGGCACCACAAAAGCAAACAGTTGATTTCTTCCGTTATTATTTGGAAATACCGCTGCTACCGCATCACTTACATCCGGATAGTTTTTCAGAACAGACTCAACTTCACCAAGTTCAATTCGATATCCATTAATCTTGACCTGAAAATCTTTTCTCCCAACGAATTCCAACAATCCATTCCGGTAGTATCCAAGATCTCCGGTCTTATAGATGCGTTGATTTAAATGATCTGACCACGGGAATTTTTCCGAAGTTAATTTCTCATCTCCATAGTATTCCTTTGCCAAGCCTCTCCCGGCTATGCAGATTTCACCCACGACATAATCCGGGCAATCTTTACCCTCCTCATTCAGAACATAAAATCGCTGATTACCAAGAGGATACCCATAAGGGATGTTCTGATTGTCTTCATAATCCGTAATAGGATAGTAGATAGACCAAATAGCTGCTTCTGTCGCACCACCCAGACTATAAACTTCCGCCTTTTCTACCGCGGTTTTAGTTCTCTTTGGAATTTCCCTCGGAATAAAATCACCGGATAACATAATGCATTTTAACGAAGTTATTTTCGACAAATTCCGATCTTTTACAAAATCCAATAACATAGAGAAAAGCGCAGGAACAGAGTTCCATACACTAACATCATATGTTTGTATCAACTCATACCAATGTTGAGGATCCTTTTCTCTTCCGTATGTCGGCAACAGCAGGGTTGCTCCAATCTCAAAGGTTCCAAATATGTCATACACAGATAAATCAAATGATAAATCAGAGATTCCGAAAATAATATCTTCTCTGCCTATGTTAAACAAACGATTTACATCGATAATCGTATTCATTGCCGCATCGTGAGATACTGCAACTCCTTTCGGCTCCCCCGTACTACCTGATGTAAAAATAATGTATGCTAAATGTTTTGGTGATATTACCGGAGGGTGTACAGTAAAAGAATCTTCCGGTTCCAGTCCCGCCAGACTGATAAACGGAACAGATTCGCTCAGTAAATCCTTTTCCCCTACAACAAATTTTGCACCGGAGGTTTCGATAATCTTTTTTATACGATTTACAGATTGTTCTGTCTTAACCGGAACATACACCGCCCCTTTGAAAATAACTGCCATTACTGCTGCTATCTGAAGCATGCCCTTAGGTTGTATGATCACAATACGATCTCCCTCATCCACCTCATTTGCAGTAAGG
>JAILPF010000445.1 GCA_024699575.1 Acetatifactor sp.
GTCATCATGATTCTGTGATTAAAATTGAGACATCTATCAAGAAAAGTAAGTTGTTTGTATCTGTTAAAGACACCGGAATCGGTATTCCTAAAGATAATTTAAAGCTGATTTGGGATCGTTTTTATAAATCTGATCTATCACGTGGTAAAGATAAAAAGGGAACCGGACTTGGGCTTTCTATCGTAAAAGAAATTATAAACGCCCACGGTGAACATATCAATGTTATCAGCACCGAGGGCGTTGGAAGTGAATTCATATTTTCTTTACAGCAGGCGAAAACAAATGAAAATGAAGATTAAATCTCACTCAAGGACCTTATACAAATAGGTCCTTTCTTTTTTGCCGATTCTGTCGACAATTTTTAAATCATAAAGAATATTTAATGTTGTCTGAGACAGTTTAAGCGGGATATGTGCTTCCTTCGCAAACTCTTTGGATGTGAACTCCTCCGGCAGAGTGTATGGGACAAACTGCATATAATCTCTGATTGAATCAATCTCAATCTCTTCAATCAGCTCTGTAGGAATTCTGTCATATCTTGTGGAACCCTTCTTTTTATCCTTACTCCAGCCGTTTAAAAGCTTGTACTCCTCCATATCTATCATCACGATACGAAACCGCAGATTCGGATTCTTCAAAAACATTTTGATTCTATACAGTTCAATGAATGCCTGATACGGATTGCCTTTTTTAGGAGATTTACGTCTATTGCTCATCTCCCCTGTCTCCTCATCTATCCAGACAAGCCACTTTTCCCTCGGAATCGGATAAACGATCGTTACAGGATAAAGAGGGAGAAATGTTTTAAGTTTCTCCCTCATCTTGTTAAACTGTCTTGTTTGAATTTCAATAATTTCGTTATCGGAAAAAATATCCGCAACATAATTTTCAATCGGAATTTCCTGTTTATCCTCATCCGGTTCATAATAATTTTTCAGGATTGCATGAACTGTCTTTTCGGATAAAGTTCCAATTCCCACTCTCTGACGTTCTATTCCGATTATTTTGTTTTTTGCCTGTTCAAATCTAACTTTATCAATCACTTTGTTATGCTTTCTGCATTTCTGCATTATTATCTTTGGAGTAGAGTAATTTCAAGATAATAGGAGTAGTGATGCTGGAAACAATAATCAAAAGGATAACCGAAGTAAAGTATTTGGAATCCATCAACCCCACTGATAAACCTTTTTGCGCGACAATCAGAGCAACCTCTCCTCTGGTCATCATTCCGACACCTATCTTTAAAGAATCAGAAAAATTAAATCTGCAAGCCTTTGCCACTAATCCACATCCAATAATCTTACAAATCAAAGCAACCACAACAAATCCCAGCGAAAACAGAAGCAATTGACTGTTCATATTATCGATATTGGTTTTTAAACCGATACTCGCAAAGAATAGGGGACCAAACAACATATAAGAATTGATATCCATTTTCTCAGCAATATATTCTGAATCCTCAATGGAGCAAAGTATGATTCCTGCCACATATGCTCCGGTAATATCTGCAATTCCAAAGTATTTTTCGGCTGCATAAGCCAGTACAAAACATACCGCCAATCCCATAATCGGAATTCTTCTGGTATGAGGATATTTTTTATCCACAATCTCAAATACTTTGAACAGAATAATACCCACAATAATAGCGAAAACAAAGAATAATACTGTGGATATCACCACTTTGCCGGGGTTGGAATCCGGATTTTTGAATCCAACTACAAAGGTAAGTACAATAATGCCGATTACATCATCAATAATTGCTGCACTTAAAATAGTCGTACCGACTTTACCTTTGAGCTTTCCTAAATCCTTAAGTGACTGAACTGTAATGCTGACACTGGTCGCAGTCATAATCGTACCGATAAATACAGCCTCATAGAATTTTACAGAACCCCATGGAGCAGTTCCGTAAAATCCCATATAAAGCAGAGTACCACCAAGTAGTGGAACGAATACACCGGCGCAGGCAATCAAAAGAGCAATCGGACCTGTCTTCAACAGATCTTTTAAATTTGTTTCCAGACCTGCGGAGAACATTAACAGAATGACACCGATTTCTGCCATCTGATTTAAGAAATCTGTCTGCTGCACAATTCCTAAAATACTCGGACCAATCAATAATCCGGCAATAATCTGTCCCACCACCTGAGGAGCTTTACATTTTCTTGCAACCAGACCCAGAACCTTTGCACAAATAATGATAATTGCTAAATCTTTTAGAATATTATACGTTTCCATCTTCTATATCTACCTCAGAAGCCTCTGTATTTTCAGAAACACTGTCTACGGCTTCATCCACATTATCAAATTCCTGATCTCCGTCAGAAACCTTTTCTCTTACCTTTGCAATCTTGGCAACCTTCACCTTTTTATCAAGATTAATCAATTTCACACCTGAGGTAATTCTTCCCAGTGTAGAGATATCATCCATACGAAGTTGAATAATTACTCCCTCTGTGGTAATCATCATAATCTCATTTTCATCTGAAACTGCCTTCACACCTACAACATCGCCGGTCTTTTCGGTAATCTTGTAGCATTTCACTCCCTTTCCGCCTCTCTTCTGTACAGTAAACTCATCCAGATAAGTACGTTTACCCATACCGTTTTCGGAGACGATAAGCAGAGAATCTCCTTGTTTCTTTAGTTGCATACCTATGATTTCATCACCGTCTGACAGATTCATACCGATGACACCCATAGAGGAACGTCCGGTATTTCTGACATCAGTTTCCTTGAAACGGATACACATTCCCTGTTTTGTCACAAGGAAAATTTCACTTTCAGGTGTCGTGGTCTTTACTTCTATCAATTCATCATCATCCTTCAAATTGATAGCATTCAAACCATTCTTTCTTACATTCTCATACTCTGTCAGTGAAGTTTTCTTTACAATACCCTTCTTGGTAACCATGAACAGATTCTTGGAAGAATCATATTCACTGATAGGAATCATCGCAGTAATCTTCTCGCCCGGCTGAAGCTGCAACAGATTAATAATCGCAGTTCCTCTTGCTGTTCTTCCGGCCTCCGCAATTTCATATGCCTTCAATCGGTATACACGTCCGAAATTGGTAAAGAAATTCAGATAGTGATGATTGGTTGTCATGAGCAAATCTTCGATATAATCATCTTCAATCGTCTGCATACCCTTGATGCCTTTTCCGCCACGGTTTTGTGACTTAAAGTTGTCAACGGTCATACGCTTG
>JAILPF010000532.1 GCA_024699575.1 Acetatifactor sp.
AATCTTGTATATTTCTGAACATATCTGTTTGTTATCATATGCTTGTACAGAAGAAAAATAATCAAGGAGATAGCATATGAGTGTAAATGCAAAAGCGATGAGGTTTGGCGAAAGAGCTCAAAAAAGCTGGAGAAAGCATAAGTTTCTTTATATTGCAATGCTTCCGGCGGTTATCTGGGCAATGGTTTTTTGTTATGGACCAATCGTTGGATTATACATGGGATTTGTAAATTATGTTCCACAACCCAATTACTTTATCACATTGTTTCAACAAAAATTTGTTGGTATCGCATGGTTTCAGTATTTCTTTCAGACAGGTGATTTCATGCGTATCATGAGAAACACAATCTGTACAAGTCTTATCACGTTACTGATTAGTTTCCCGGCGCCGATTATCCTGGCGGTTTTGTTTACGGAATGTCGCTCGCCGAGATTTAAGAAATTCTCGCAGACAGCATCCTATCTTCCATTTTTTATCTCGTGGGTTATCTGCGCAAATATTTTTCTGTCGATGATGTCAAGCGATGGTGTAGTAAACCAACTTTTGATGCAGATGGGAATGATAAAAGAGCCAATTTTATTCTTTCAAAACGGTAAATTATTCTGGGTGCTTTTGGGAATTGCCAATGCCTGGAAAGGAATGGGCTACAATGCGATCATTTATCTTTCTGCCATCACATCGATAGACCCTGAAATCTATGATGTTGCTTCCATCGATGGGGCAGGAAGATTTAAAAAGATTTGCTATATCACCATCCCATGTATCCTGCCAACTATTTCGGTTATGTTGGTGCTGGCGGTGGGAGGACTTTTGAATGCCGGATTTGAGCAGCAGCTGTTGATGTCCAATGACACAATCATAAATTACTCGGATGTTATTGACACTTATGCTTATCGGTATGGCATTGGAAGTGGCATGTACTCTTATAGTACAGCAGTTGGATTTTTCAAATCTATTGTGAATTTTGTGCTGGTGATGGGAGCAAACGGAATCGTCAGCAAAATACGAGGAAGGACATTGATTTAGGAGGAAAAGTGTATGAAACGTGAGAAAGAGCAGGTGCGGCCCAAGGGAAGTATAGAAAATCAGATATTTGACTGGGGAGTTTATTTTCTTCTTTTCATCGTTGTAGTTATTTGTCTCTATCCGTTTTGGAATATTTTTATTCTATCTATTAATGATGCAAGCGATACGGTAAGAGGCGGACTCTATCTCTGGCCGAGAAAATTTACGTTGGAAAGTTATAGGATGGTCTTTAAAAATACTGCAATTTGGCATGCGGCATTTATTTCGCTCTCAAGAAGTATCGTGGGAACAATTGTAGCTTTGTTTTTCACCACATTATTAGCTTATGCAATGAGTAAAAAAGATTTGTTCGGTGGAAAGGTTATCAGCCTGTTTTTTGTCTTTACCATGTATTTTGGAGGAGGATTGATTCCGTATTACATGGTGTTAAAGGCAGTTCATCTGATTGATACTTTTTGGGTATATATCATTCCCAGCGCTATTGGTGTCTACAATATGATTTTGATTCGAATTTATATGGAATCACTGCCGGTGGAACTGGAAGAATCTGCATATTTGGATGGTGCGGGGGAGGCAAGAACATTTTTCAGTATCATTTTACCGTTAATCAAGCCGGTGCTTGCTACCGTTGGGTTGTTTGTTGCAGTGGGGCAATGGGGTTCCTGGTTTGATACAAATTTATATACATACAAAACAAGTTTAAGCACGCTACAGTTTTTGCTGGTGCAAATATTGAATAACTATAATCTGGGTACCAGTAAGAGCAGTACGCAGATATTGGCGGAGGTAGCTAAGGCAAATACGATATCCAGTAATTCCATCCGCATGGCGACTGCAATGGTGGCAACAGTTCCAATCCTGATTGTTTATCCATTTGTCCAAAAATATTTTGTGAAAGGTATGATGATTGGAGCGGTTAAGGGGTAAAACGGATAGGCAGATAAAAAAAGCTTTGTGATTTGTCTATTTGTAAATATAATAAGATATATGGAGGGAAAGGTATGAAAAAAAAGTTATTGTCATTACTGCTTGTCGGAAGTGTTCTTATGTCGCTTACGGCATGTGGAAATGGTGAGGAGGTCGGCAACGATGGTGTGGTTATGGATAAGGATAATGTGCCGACTTCCGATGGGGTTTCCGGAGAGGAAAAGGAGCCCATTACGCTGTCTGTTTTCTTTAAATCAGAGTTTACATGGGACACGGCAGTTGCAGAAGAAATCACCAGGAGAACAGGTGTAACGCTTGAGCCGATTCCTGTAGCCGGTGATGCTGCGGAAAAGCTGAATCTGATGATGATTTCAGGGCAGATTCCGGATATTGTTTGTATCGACCGTGGCGCTGAGGCGAATGCACAGTATATCAGTAATGGCAAGGTAATTGCACTGGATGAGCTGCTTGATAGTTATGGATCTGATATTAAGGAGCAGTTGGGAGAGACACTGAACAAAGTGCGAAATGTGGATGATGGCAAGGTGTATGGCCTGCCGAGCTGGTTCCAGAATGAGATGGCACCTTCTCCGGTTTTTGCATTTAATATTCGAATGAATTATGTAAAAGAGTTGGGCTATTATGATACTTATGTGGACAAGGGATACTTCACGCAGGATGAATTTGTCACGATGTTGAAGGAGTTCAAGGAAAAATACCCGACAATCAACGGCAATGATTCTATCGCAATGGCATTCAATGTGGAGAATGATGGCGATTATACCTGGCCCTTCCGTGGCATGTACGGTATCAAAGCCTACTATGAGAGCGATGGACAGATTTATGATAGTCTTCGCAATCCCAAAAATAAAGAAATGTACCTGTTGATGAATGAACTGTATCGTGAGAATTTAATTGATAAGGACTGGCCGGTTACGAAGAAGACCTTGTACGATGAAAAGATTGCGAACGGATATGTGTTCTCATCACCGGCTGCTTACTGGAATATTCCCAATGCACAGCTTAAAACAGATGCAGACGGAAATGTAGATATTGATAATCAAATGTTTCCGTTCTTAGTGACGGCAGATGGTGTTACACCGGAAGAAACTACATACGGACCGTCCACAGTACTTGGCTGGACGAATACTTACATTTCATCTACCAACAAAAATCCAGAGAGGACAATGGAATTCTTAAACTTCTTAATGAGCGAAGAGGGGCAGTATCTGACACAGTGGGGTGTTGAAGGCGAAGACTGGAATATGGTAGATGGCAAGAGAGTGGTTTCGGATGAGATGAAAACAAAGTTTGACGAGGGGAAACAGTGGGATTACTTCGGTGAACGAGGCATCAGAAAGTATGAAATTGTATTCAAATCGGGCATTGCTAAGGATGGACAGTACTATGATTTGGATTCTGCCTATAAAGAAGCAAGCAATTCTGTAGAACCGGTGGATGCTTTTGCCAGAAAATATCTTGGTAGCACTGCATATGATACGACAGAATATGATGATTTGTCGCCGGATGCAGGTACTCCTGAGGCCTTGATTAATACAAAGATCAATGATTTGAAAAAGGCAGCTTTCCCGAAGATTATTCTTGCTGAGAGTAGGGAGGAAGCAGAGAAATTATATGATAAGCTGGTTGAGGAAGCAGAGAATTCCGGGATGGACCAGGTCGAGAAAATTGCCAACGAAAAGCATGCACGAAGAATGTCTGCTTGGGGTAAATAACTAATAGATATATCTAACCTTTACGGTTACGTGAAGGTTAGATTTTTGCAGTTATAATTCTGACACGATTTGGAGGGGCTGACATTGATTAAAGTAGCAATCGTAGAAGATGAAAAAATACTATTGGAAGATATTGAAGAGAGCGTGGACTGGGAGGCTATGGGCGCTGTGGTTGCTTTTACAGAGCGAAATGGGGTGAATGCGCTAAAGCATCTGCAGAAAGAACCGGTGGATGTTGTAATCACGGATATACGTATGCCTGTCATGTCAGGCATTGAGATGGCTGAAAAGCTCAGGGAGTCAAATTCTGAGACGCAGATTATCTTTTTGACGGGTTATGAAGATGTGGAATATATGAAATCAGCCATCCAGTTAGGTGCGGTATCCTATTTGGCGAAGCCTTTTCGGGAAGAGGAATTGCAAACTGCAGTGCAGAAGGCCGTAAAAAAAATGGAATTGGTAAAGAATGCAAACCTAGGGAAACAGACGCGATATGAAAACGAATTAAAGGATATTATTTTATCGAAAAGGCAGGAGAGTACCCTGTTAAAGACAGGAGAATATACGTTGATGATGGCGAAAATCAGCAGTTTTCCTGCCATATTTAACGCCAGAAACGCCATGGAGGTCAATTGGATTATCGATGAGGTGAAGGAAAGATTATCAGACTTCTTCGGGTGTCGGGCAGAGGAATCTATTATTCTGTATCTTTCGAAGGGACAGTTTTTGATTGCAGTAAAGCCACCAATCGCCTTTTCCTATTTGGAGGATTCGGATATGGAAGAGTTAAATGAGGGTCATGATACCGTTCAGATTACGCTTTTTTCACAACAAGAAAAAAATGTAGTCAGAGTGGAAGAATTCGGAAAAGTATATGAGGAATTAGTGGAACAGGTGAAGGAATCCTTTTACACAGGCAGGGCATTCAGGAAACCGGATGAAAGTGCTGAATCCTATAAAAAAACACTCTGTTTACAACTGCCTACCTTGAGTGAGTATGATTTCAATCATACGCTGAAAAATTATATGAACGCTGTAGTTACGTCTCGATTAAATCGCAAGAAGGTATTACATGATTGTTACGAAATCTGTTGTGCAATTTACGACACCTTTAATTACAGCTTTCAGAACAAAGAGGAGTTGAAGCTGGAAAAACACAATCTGGTGTTGGCTCTGGAGGAGTTCGATACGGTTGACGGTATCGAAAAATTTATGAGAGATTTCTACGAAGTGCAGAATAAACGTGCCAATGATCCGGAAAAAGAGCAGGATGACGAAAAGATAGTACAGCGCATATTGTGTTATATCGATGAGCATTACACAGAACCGATATCAGCAGAATCATTGGTGGAGGAGTTTTACTTTTCGTCGAACACAATTCGTGCATTATTTAAAAAACATACGGATCAGACGATTCATGAGTATCTGAGTCAGGTGAGGATGGAAAGGGCAGCGGAAATGCTTCATAATCCCCACATCAAAATTAAGGAAATCGCAAACAGAGTGGGATATGATAACGTTTCTTATTTCTGCATGAGATTTTCCAAGGATTATGGGATGTCTCCGCTAGCTTATCGAAAAAAACATCTGAATGTAATCGGGAGAAGAGTTGATGATTAAACGTTGGAGAAAACTGAATTCAATCAATAGAATCATGATAGCGGTAACATTGACAGTGCTGATTTCTTTCGGTTTCTGTTCCGCGGGATTTATTGTAAAAATTCAGAGAGAGCTCGAAAAAAAGACATTATATGAGTTGGAACTGACAACGGAGCAGTTAAAGTCCAATCTAGATGTTGACATTCAGAATATTTTAAGTATCAGTGGATGGATTCTTTCGAATAACCAGTTATGTCAGGAACTGACCAAGACTTTTGAAAAACCTTATGATTATTGGGAGTTTTATGACTATTTCGGGGAACTGTCTTCAGGGATTATGGAGATGGACAGTTACATCCACCTAATCACGGTATTTACCTCTAATGAGACGTTAAAGCCGGATAAAAAGCATGTGCGCGACATCAATGAAATCAAAGATACAGAGATATACAGGGAAGTCTTAGAGAGAAAAGGCTCTGCGGTGTTTGGTATGATGCGGGATGCTATGCCGGAGGATTATTTTAAGTATAATCTGGCGTCAGACGGTGATAATCTTTGTATGTTACGGTTGATGGATTATCAGGGGACTCAGCAGATTTTGATGCTGGAGATTAAACGAATGTTGTTTGTCAATGAGTTCTGCAGACAGTCAGACAAAGGAATGTTTGTCACAGATGCGTCCGGTGGTGTGCTGATGTACTATAATCGTGGCAAGAATCAGTGGAATGGAAATCTGACAAAAGACGCAATGGAGGAACTTAAGAAAGACAATATTTATATTGAACAGGTGTTGGACAATCAGTGGACGGTAACATTGTTCCAGGGGAAAAACGAGTTATTTGCCAGTGTAAATCACAGTGTCAGAGAGTTGATAGTGTCGGGTTGCCTGATTGTTCTCTTAATGTTGGGTATCATTCTGCTTGTGTTGCAAAAAACATCTACCCGTTTAAAGGAATTGAACTGTGTCATCCAAAAAGCGTATCTGGTCAGCAAAAACAGAGCGGAAGAGTGTGCCGTTTTGCAGTCGCAAACGCCTTCGGAGGAGGAGCAGGATGAGGTGGGCATGGTGTTGCATTCTTTCCAGAATTTGATGAACCGTGTGGATTATCTGATGAAAGAGATTTATGAGAAAGAAATTGAGAATAAGACCATGGAACTGAACCTCCTGCATTCTCAGATTAAGCCCCATTTTTTGTATAATACGCTGTCCTCCATTGCTTCTCTTGCCAGAAAATATCAGGATAAGCAGCTGGTAGATATGATTACTTCGCTGTCGGAACTATATCGAACTTCTCTGAGCAGAGGTAAGGATATTATCACGATTGAAAAAGAAATTGAGATGACAAAAAATTATCTGGTAATTATGGAAAACCGTTTTGAAGATATGATTCATGTCGAATTTAAGACAGATCCGGAGGCTTTGCAGGGGTTGATCCCCAAAATTTTGCTACAGCCATTTGTGGAGAATTCCATCAATCATGCCATTCGACCGGATCAGATCCTGAACATCATTATTGATATCCGTAAGGTGCATGAAAATGTGTTATTTCAGATATATGATGATGGTCTGGGGATGGATGACGATAAGGTAGCTGAGCTTTTGGATACGGAAACGATTCATAGCGAGAAGGAAAACGGATATGGAATTCCCAATGTTGCCCAAAGGATTAAGATTTTTATGGGAGAGCAGTACGGTGTCGAGATCCTAAGCAAGAAGAATGTGGGAACTAATGTAAAGATTACCGTTCCGTATTGGACGGAGGAGTGTGACTTCAAACGAAGTTAATTTGATAGAATCTTTGTTGAAAAATGACAGAAATGTAGAAAAATATAATATTTCTTCCATTCTCATAGACTATGATAAAAGTGTAGCAAAAAACACTATTAGGAGGAGTGAGGTATGTGGAAGAACGAGAATCACAACAGGAAGATGCGATGGCTATTTATGCTTGTGCCCATACTGTTGACAGGTTGCTTTGGGGACGCGTCAAAGTCAAGTGCTCAGGCAGCAGACACTAGAGGAGGACATCGGATTGTTTATGCCAAGGAGGCTAAAGATGCGGTTTTGACGAATGGGGCGTCAACAAACGTAGTTGACGATCTGGCAACCGGGAATAGAGTTACGATTGTGGGAGTCGGAACGGATAATGTGCCGGAACGTCCAAATGGAACCTGTACGTTTACAGATGTTTCTGTACCGGCAGAGGGGGAATATCTGTTAAATTTGTATTATTGCGCAGATAACGATGACCGCTATTTTGATTTCTATGTGAATGGTGAGTATCGCAAAATACAGTGCCCGGCCAGTGGACCGTGGTACACTGTAGGCATGTATCAGATCAGCGTGAATCTGAGTGCAGGGGTAAATGAAATCTCTTTTAACTGTGCCAGATGGTATGCGCCCAATCTGCAGAAGATTGAAGTGTTGGAACAGGCGATTACGATTGAGGCGGAGGACGGAGTACTGACGAATGGGGCAGGAGCCTTTAATGTCACTACACAGGAAGGTCAAAATGCAACGATTGTGGGGGTTGGTACAGATGCAGTGCCGGATCGCCCAAATGGAACCGTAACCTTTAGCAACATTATGGTACCGGAAGGAGGTACATACGGGTTAGATTTATATTACTGTGCGGATAATGGGGACAGATACTTTGACATGACAGTCAATGGAGAATACCAAAAAGTGCAGTGTCCAGCCAGCGGACCGTGGTATACAGTAGGTGTATACCGAGTGAATATCCAGTTGAATGCGGGTGCAAATGAACTTGTCTTCAACTGTGTTTCCTGGTATGCGCCGAATCTGGACAAGATTGTGCTTACCAGATTGACGGAGACAGATGTACCCGGAGTCACACTGCAACGTGTGGTGATGGAGACAGAGGATGCTGCCTTGAGTAATGGGGCATCACTAGATTCCACTGCTGAGTTTTGTTCGAATGCAGACAAGATAGACAACCTGGGAGGAGACCGGGATGGAAGCGCGTCATTTGATGTAACGGCGGAGCAGGACGGAGATTACGGTCTGGTACTCAGCTATTGTACAGTGGACGCAAGAGAATTTGAGGTGATAGTCAACGGAGAGACGCAAACGATTGTCTGTCATAACTCTGGGGATTGGAATCGTCCAAATAATATTGTGATGGCAGTTCATCTGAATGTAGGGCAGAACAATATCACAGTGCACAATTCAAATGGCTACGCTCCCAACTTGGACAAGATAGAAATATATCCTGCACAGGTGGTGGAAGCAGGGGATATCCGGTTGATATATGATGTGAGCAACGGAGTCTATTCCATTACTCAGAGGGGAAGAACCGTTGTCGAAGATGCATTTGCAAAGGTGGTTTTAAACGATACGGAATACACCAGCGCGCAGTATACGGAAAGAGACTTTGCGAGAGAGGTGATTTCTGACAATTTTGGCAGTGGAATTTGTTTGACTGTAACCAATACGGCAGATGGTTTGGTGTCAATGGTACAGGAGTTTCGACTTTATGATCAGTTAGAATATATGCTGATGAAGGTGACAATGGATGCCGGAAGCGGAAATGTGGCTACCAATTGGATTTCTCCGTTAACCACCAATAAAAGAGGAAGCGTAGAGAACGTCATTGGAGGATCCAATTATGTGATACGCACTCCCTATGACAATGACAGCTGGATCACCTACGATTTGCAGACAATCAATGGCTCCGGGGAAAGTTATGAGGTTACGGCTGTTTTGGATCAAACGCAAGGGGCGGGACTAGTACTTGGTTCTATTACCCATGATACATGGAAGACAGGAATCAGCTATACCGGAAGCAATCAACAGATTGACAGACTGTCTGTCTACGGAGGTGCAAATTCTTCATTAACCAGAGACCTGGCACCTCATGGTACGGTCAGTGGTAACACAGTGGTATCTCCCACAATCATGGTGGGACATTTTGAGAACTGGGAAGAAGGGCTGGATGCATTCGGCGATGCCAATACCAAGGTAGTACCCACAAAGACAGCATATACTGAAAAAGTTCCGTTTGGCTGGAACAGCTGGGGAGCGATTCAGACGGATATCAATCTGAGCAAAGCAAATGCTATCTCCGATTATATTCATGATAATCTCCAGAGTGCATGGCTGGAGGATGAGACGGATGTTGTATATGTGAATCTGGATTCCTATTGGGATAATATGAGCGATGCACAGCTTGTACAGTTTGTGGAGCACTGTACAGCAAATGGACAAAAAGCAGGAATTTACTGGACTCCGTTTGTGGCATGGCATGGGCCGGATCAGATATATAATGCAAATGTAGAGAATACCAACGGACAATATAAGATTGCAGATATTATTTTGCGGAAATTCAACGGTGAGATGTACGATAACAGTTTGGACGGTGCTTATCCTGTAGATGTAACACATCCCGGGACAAAAGCAAGGATTGACTATTTTATAGACCGCTTTAAGACAGCCGGATTCTCGTATATCAAGCTTGACTTTATGACTCATGGTGCTTTAGAGGGAGTACATTACGATGCAACCGTTCAGACAGGAACACAGGCGTATAATCAGGCGATGCAGTATATCTTGGACCGAATCGACGGAACCATGTTTGTCAACTTGTCAATTGCACCGACCTTCCCGTATCAATATGCAGATGGCAAACGTATTGCCTGTGATGCATACTATCGTATCAATGATACGGAATATACTTTGAATAGCTTGACATATGGTTTTTGGCAGAAAAAATTATATCGTTACCCGGATCCGGACAATCTGATTGTATGGGGAAGGGATGGAAATGCGTCAATTCAGGAGGCAAGAAGCCGAGTGCTTTCCGGCGTTCTTCTTGGAACCAGCTTCATTGCAGGAGATGATTTCGCAAATCCGGTTGGAAATAATGTGGAAGCCAATCGTAGATTTACCAGCATATTGACAAATCCCCTGATCATCAGTACCGCAAAGATTGGTAAGGTGTTTCATCCAATTCAGGTGAATGCGGCAGAGCGGGCAGCAACACAGTTTGTGATGCAGGATCAAGGGAATACGTTTGTGGCTGTATTGAATTATTCTGCGTCAAACAGAGATTACACAATAAATCTTACGCCCTATCTGCTTGCCGGTACACAGTATGAGATGACTACGGCATATACAGGCAGTACATCGGATGTGCCTGCTAACGGTATGGTGACTATTTCAGTGGCTGGAAAAGATGGGGAGTTAATTCGGATTGCACCCAAGGAAACCGTGATGGCTCCACCTGAACCGGAGGAACAAGGTGAACAGGAACCGACTCAGACCCCCGAAGTGGAGGCGCCTGTAAAAGAGCAGCTCGAAGTGTTTGAGCCTGCAAAGGAGCTGACTAAGGTGTCGGAGCCTGCAAAGCAAGCAGGCAGTGACGTGAAGATTGTACCGCAGGATATCCTTACCATTGCTGCAAATAATCAGAATAGTGCGAAGCCGGGGAAACGGGCAATGATTGATAAAACGCTGGAGAAGCCTACCGATAAAAACACCGAGGAAGAGAAAGAGATATTGAAAGAAGAGGAAAGTAGTTATATTCCGGAAACAGAAACGCCTACAACGGTGATGGAACAAAAGAACCCGGCTGGAGGGGTGTGGTTGTTCCTCGGAGGAGTATTCACAGGGGCAGCAACTTCTTTGGCAGCGACCTATTTCTTCTTTTTCAAAAAAAATTAGAGCAAGATTTCACAATCATTCAGCAAGAAACAGTAATGTATATTGCCATTGCATTAGTTATAATGACAACAAAAAAAGCCAATGGAGGAATCGCTATGAAGCAGGCAGTATCGATATGGGAGGAAACGGTTATCATTCCGACCTATGAGGTGGGGGAACCGGATAAAAACCCGATGTTTCTTGAAAAGAGAGTGTATCAGGGAAGCAGTGGAAAAGTATATCCATTGCCCACGATTGAAAGCATTTCTGATCAAAAGGTGGAGAAAGAGTATCGGGCGGTTTTTTTGGAGAATGAGTACTTAAAGATAATGGTCTTGCCACAGCTGGGCGGTAGAATTCAAAGAGCATATGACAAGACCAACGGTTATGATTTTGTATATTACAATGAGGTAATCAAACCGGCATTGGTTGGTCTGGCAGGTCCGTGGATTTCGGGAGGAATTGAGTTTAACTGGCCACAGCACCACAGACCGACCACATTCTCCCCGGTAGAACATCTGATCAGGGAGAATGAGGATGGCAGCAAGACAGTTCTGTTAAGTGAATTGGATGTGATGAACGGCACGAAGGGGATGGCAGCGTACACCTTGTACCCGGACAAAGCCTACATTGAGATCAAAGGGCAACTTTATAATAAAACGTCTCTCCCACAGACATTTCTCTGGTGGGCGAATCCGGCGGTCAGTGTCAATGACAATACCTATTCGGTGTTTCCGCCGGATGTGCATGCGGTCTATGACCATGGAAAACGAGATGTCTCGGAATTCCCGATTGCAAAAGGGATTTATTACAAGATGGATTATTCTGCTGGGGTGGATATTTCCAGATATAAAAATATTCCAGTTCCCACCTCATACATGGCATATCGCTCCAATTATGATTTTGTGGGAGGCTATGACGAAGGGGTACATGCTGGCATTTTGCATATTGCAGATCATCATATCTCTCCGGGGAAAAAACAGTGGACCTGGGGATGTGGTGATTTCGGTAAAGCCTGGGATCGGAATCTGACAGATGAAAATGGCCCATATATTGAACTGATGACAGGCGTGTTTACAGATAACCAACCGGATTTCACATGGCTGAAACCGGCGGAGGAAAAGAGTTTTACTCAGTATTTTATGCCTTACAAAGAAGTGGGAATGGTGAAGACTGCGAAGGTGTGCGGGGCACTGGGAGTAGAGGAAGCAGCAGAAGGCGACAAAATTCGTATATGCATTAAGCTATATATGACAGGCGTGTATCAGAATATTAAAGTCAGCATCTTGTCGGAAGGAAAAGAATTGTTTTGCGAGACACTGACAGAGATTTCCCCCAAGCAGGCGTGGTGCAAAAATGTTCTGCTGGATGCCAAAGCTTTGCCCCTTGAATACGTGGTCTGGGATGAAGATGATCGTCAGCTATTGTATTATAAGGCTGAAGAGGGCGAGATTGAGATTCCGGAGCCTGCCCGTCCTGTAAAGGCGCCCGAAGAGGAGGAGAACCTGGAAGATCTTTATCTGATCGGTCTACATTTGGAGCAGTATCGCCATGCAACTTACGAACCGTCAGATTATTACAGGGAAGGACTTCGAAGAGATCCTTCGGATATCCGGCTCAATACCGCATACGGAACACTGTTGCTGCGCCGGGGCTTATTTGAGGAAGCTAAGTCTTATTTTAAACGTGCTATTTTAAAGCTAAAGCATTATAATCCCAATCCCTACGATTCTGAGGCTATGTACATGGCAGGTCTCTGCGATTTTTATCTGGAGAATGAGAGTGAGGCCTATGCCATGTTTCGGAAAGCGGCATGGTCCAAGGAACAGCAGGAAAACAGCTTCTATTATGCGTCCTGTATTAAAGCCGGACAACATGATTACGTAGAAGCTCTGGCATTGATCGATCAAGCCTTGATTCGAAATACACATAATATGAAAGCGAGAGGGCTGCGCAGCAGTCTGCTGAGAGTATTGGGACGCGGTGCTGAGGCTGCGCAATTTGTAGAGGAAACATTGAAGCTTGATCCCTTTGATTACCGGAGTCTTTATGAACAGTTTTTGCTATGTCAGGACAGAATGAGCAAAAAGGAGCAGGAAAATGCTTTGAGCGAAATATGCCAAAGAATAGAAGACAAGGTAAATAACTATCTGGAGTTGTCCATGGATTATGGCGAGGGAGGCTTCTGGGCAGAAGCAATCAAAATCTGTGAAATGTGCTGTGTTAATCATCCGATGATTGGTTATTACCAAGGATATTTCCATCAGAGACAGGGGGAGGAAAAGCTGTGCGAGGAAGCGTGGAAACGTGCGGCAAAGGCGCCAAGCGACTATTGCTTTCCCAACAAGCTGTGGGATATTCGTGTGCTGGAGTCTGTGCTTCAGAGACATCCCGAGGATGGGTATGCGTGGTATTATCTGGGAATTCTGTGGTATGACAAAAAGCAGTACGAGAAAGCACGACATTGCTATGAACAGAGTATGGCTTTCATTCCGGACTTCCCAACAGTTCATAGGAATATGGCATTGTACGAATTCAATAAAAATCATGATGAAAAAAGGGCAAGGCTGGAAATGGAAAAAGCGTTTGCTCTGAATACCGGGGATGCCAGAGTTTTCATGGAGTTGGATCAGCTCTATAAAAAACTGTGCTTTTCTGTGAAGGTGCGACTTGCCAATATGGAAAAGTATCCGGAGTTGCTGAAGCAGAGAGATGATTTGTACACCGAATATATCACCCTACTGAATTTGGATGGTCAATATCAGAAAGCTTTGGACTGCTGTATGGAGCATCAGTTTCATCCCTGGGAAGGGGGAGAAGGAAAAATCTCCGGGCAGTATGTCTTTTCCCTGTTGCAACTGAGCAAAAAGATTCTTCACCAAAAATCGGCAGACGTAAAGGAGATAGAACAGGCGATTCAGTATTTGGTGCAGGCAAAGAGCTATCCGGATAATCTAGGGGAAGGGAAACTTTTCGGTGCAAGAGAAAACCATCTGGATTATTATTTGGGCTGCTTATTTGAGAAAGCAGGGAACACGGAACAGGCAAACAGGCACTGGAAAGATGCAGCGCAAGGTAAATTTGAACTCGGAAACGCTATGTATTACAATGACCAACCGGCGGACAGATGCCTGTTTCAGGGGCTTGCTCTACAAAAGCTGGGAAGAAAACAGGAGGCGGAGACCATCTTTACTGCAATGATGGAGTATGGAACATCGCATATGGAAGATCATCTGAAAATGGATTATTTTGCAGTTTCGCTACCCGATTTCCTCATTTTTGATGAGGATCTTGATAAAAAAAATCGAGTACACTGCAATTACCTGATTGGTCTGGGTAGACTGGGGCTGTGTGACGAGGAGGGAGCACACAATGCATTCGAACAGGTTCTGAAGCTGGATTGTGCCCACATTGGTGTCGCCGAGTTTAGTGAATTGTAAGGAATAAGTAATTTATCGGTAGGAATGAAAGGAGTGCCCCACATGAAGACAAAGGAAAAAGGTGTTCAAAATCAATCAGATGTCTATTTTGTATCGCCCAGTAATCTGGCATTGAACACTTTCCTGTATGTAACCTGTGTGGGGCATTTTTTCTATGAAGATGATTATCATTTATGGAGAGAGAATTATAACAGCTATTTATGCATGTATCTGGTGAAGGGAAAAGCGAGAATTATGTCCGGGGAGCAAGCATATTTGGCGAAGCAGGGTGATTTTGTCTATTTGGATTGTTATAAACCCCATGGTTATGAAGCAGTATCGGATTTGGAAACAATTTGGTTTCACTTTGACGGAGTGGGTGCAAAGCAGATAAATGCAGCTCTTCAGGAGTTGGATACAGTTGTTTTTACATTGAGTGATAATACGCGTGCGGTACATTGTATGAAACAGATTTATGAGAATTATTGCAGAAGAAATCCGAGGAGTGAACCGGTTATCAGCTCTGTGATCATGGCAGTGCTGGCAGAGCTGTTCCCAAGTTCACAGACCCGTGTCAATAACAAGAGTATGGTTGAGGCGGATATCATGGAACAGACATTTGAATATGTGAGGCAACATTTAAGCGATGAGTTGACGTTGGAAGTGTTGGCAACACAGGCATCCTTAAGTAAATTTTATTTTTCGCGTGTTTTTAAAAAGGAAACAGGATTTACACCGCATGAGTATGTTTGTAAGGCGCGACTTAACTATGCAAAGGAGCTGTTGCGCGGCACGGATTGCATTTTGCGTCAGATTGCTCATCAGTGTGGGTTCCCGGATGAATCCAGCTTTTCGGCTGCCTTCAAAAAGAATGTGGGACTGACACCGGGTGAATTTCGCAGAATGAAACTTTAGAATGGATTGTGAGATAATAATATGTTGGAATATTGTCGATTGGAAAATGGGAATTTGACTGTGGAAGTGGTGCCCGAGAGAGGGGGGAAAACCATTTCCATTTTTGATAAGTTACATAAATTTGAGTTGCTTTTTCAGAGAGCGGACTTTGGAACCAGAGCGGTTGACATTGGATCGCCCTTTGGACAGGGGGATGCGAGTGGATTCGATGATGCATTTCCTGGGATTGATCGGGAACAAGTGATGATCAATGGTGAGACCGTCGTATATCCGGATCATGGAGAGGTCTGGAGCTGTCGGATGGACAGGATAGATTTTGATGACAACTGTGACAAACCTTATATAGTGTTGGCGATGGATAGCAGGATTCTGCCCTATCATTATGAGAAAAAGATACAACTGACCGACAGCAATGAGGTGACATACTCCTATCTGATTCAGAATACCGGAACATTCGCGTTTCCCTGTCTATGGGCCTGTCATTGTCTGGTGCGTTATGAGGAGGATATGCGGTTGATTTATCCGGAAGGGGTAACAGAGTTTCAAACTGTCCTAAATCAGGAAGCTTATCCGCCCAGATATGATTATGGCAGAGTACCTCCCCGACAGATGGCTTCCATGGTAAAGTATTATGCTCTCGGAAAAGTGAGCAGAGGATATTGCGGATATGACTACCCAACACAAGGGATGCAGTGCAGATTCCATTATGATTCTGAGAAGCTTCCCTATCTTGGCTTTTGGTTGACCGCCGGGGGCTATCAGGGGGATTATAACTGCGCGTTGGAACCCACTAACGGGTATTATGATAATATAGCGACAGCTCGTAAAAATCATGCCTGTTATAGCCTTATGCCCGGCGAAACCTTTCAATTTGATTTCAAGGTGACTTTGAATCCTATCACTTTTTAGCTCGAAGCAATAGGGATTGCTTTGGTTCTAAGTGGATGGTAAATTTCTCTCCTGTGTAGGTTTGTAAGCCGTCCAGAGTCTCGAAGGACGGACTGTCAGGCAGTTGTCCCAGCCGCTTGGTGTCAATCACAACGGAAGATGTGGTGGTTTCAAAATTGAATACAGCCACATAGCAGGCATCCTCATCTTCACGGTAAAAAATACGACTGGCGCGGTCCGATGTTGCCATTTCCACTGGGAGGAAAGTGGTGCCTTTTTTGGCGATGGAAAGCAATTCGGGCGTAAGAAGCTTTTGGGTGCGCGCAAAGGCTTCCGGAATCCGGTAGTCATCGCTTAACAGGAGGACAGTGCCGGAGATGACAGATGCTAACAGTCTGGTTTCGGCTTCCAGCTCGTCGGATACATCTCTCCAAACGCACTTATAGATACAGGTGTGATCCGGGTCATTGTAGGTATAGATGGTCTGGTTCTGCCAAAATCCATAGGTCAGTGAATTCAGCAGATATTCCGTGTCATATATCTGACCAAAAACATCGCAGGAGATTCTTCGGGAATGAGCGAACTGATAGGGAAAAATCGGTGCGATGGAAAAATCAACGAAGATATCTCGTCCTGCATTTTCCGGGGATAAAAAATTTAACATATGGGTGAGACCGTAGCAGTAGGCTTCCACACCGGTGCTGATTGTATGCAGATAGTGGATGCCTTCACAACTTCCATGGGACATAAAATCCACCTTGAGATAATCAAATTCCAAATCTACAATCATTTTCATCATGGCTTCCACCCGCATGAGGTTTCCGGGATGAGTCGGGTCGATTGGGTAGCCACCGGAAATCGGGGGCAATGGTTGCCCATTTGCATCACGTAAGAGTATGTCTCTGTAAGTATACTGATTGTTCGTATTTTCAACTACCTGATCAAAATTCTGAGTCCAGCAGGTAAACGGAGTATAGTAAATGCCGGCCTTCTGACCACGGCTGTGAATGGTACTTACTGCCTGCTTCAGCTCCTGCGGTGTCAATCTATCCCAGAATGAGTCGAAGTTTAGGTATACAGTCTCATTATTTTCAAATCCCTGTTCCTGAAATTTTGCAAGAGCTTTGCTGGCTTCATCATACACTTCATAACTGAGATTTGTGGCAACACATGCCCAGCTGTTCCAACCGAAGGGAACACCATGTTTCCATGGCAACCTTGGCTGGTATAAGGTATTGGCATTGCCATAGTCGATCAACCCTTCTCGGATATCCTCATAATATCCCACGAGAACCAAAGGTGAAGAAATCTGTTTACCACAGACCTCTCCATGGGGCATGGCCGTATCTCTGGTAGTGGCATCGGCCACACCGCCATAAATGGTGAGCATGCTCAAAGAACCATATCCACCGTGGGTATTGATTCCTGTTTTCCAGTGGTCGTGAGAGATGGAACCGATGACATAACCGTTTCTGGAGACATCGTCATAAACGGCAGTCACCTCATAGCTGATGCCACATTCCTGCAGCTCCTGTGCCTTGTAACGAATCCATTTATCGTTGTCATATGGGACATAGAGCAATCTTGGGCTTAAGGCATTGCGAAGAGAAAAGACATCTCCGTGTGCTGAAAGAGGAGACATATAATTGCTTCGAATAAAATCAGCTCCTTCCAGCTCAAGCTGGACAAGAAAGTAACGTGATGAGTCGTAAAACTGAAAGTGTTGATGGATGGATAGTAAACCATAGGAATGTGTCACAATGACTTCCATTCCTTCGCCAAAGGAATTCGAAACTGCGTTGGAGTAGATACGGGCTTCCTGACCAATCAGTACTGCCTGTGTGAACATCAGATTCTGAAAACGATATTCAAATCCACAGCCCTGTAGCATTGGATAGATGGATTCGGTGAATTCCACATCATATAATTTACTGTCTTTGTGATAGGTAAAAATCAGCATTGGTGTGGTTACGCGAAAAAAGTCCGTTGTTTCTTTTGCGATGCACTGCGTCATAGATTTTTCTCCCTTTCTGGTATGTTTATTTCTGGTGTCTGTGTAATACATTGTCACCATAATCGGAAACCTTAAGGGTTGTCAATGGAATGAAAACGGATGTGTGGAAATGAAATATTTTTGTGGGAAAAACGCAATGCTGGTCTGGAGCGAAAGTGGAAGCTGTCAGAAAACAACATAAAATGAAAAAACTAATATGTTTGCGTATCCATCTGTTTGCTATGATGAGAGAAAATATGGGAGGGGTTACAGTGAATACAAATAGAAAAGATTTTATAATTGACAGGATTCCCATGCAATTTTCAGAAGGCCCATTTTGGGGGAATGGCGTGATTGGTACAGTCATGTATGTAAAGGACAACGAACTGATTTTCTCAGTGGATCACGTTAATATCTGGGAGCTTCGGGAGGAACTTCCGGATCAGCCGAAAGCAGATTTCCAAACAATTTTGAATCATCAACAGGAGTTTCTTCATGGGGACAGGAACTATGTGGAGGATACCGATATTTTTCACCGTGGTCACGGTAGAACAAAGCTTCCAGGGCTTGGCGTATCCCTGCCTCTCAGAAGTACTGTAAAGAGCTTTTCTTCTTCTCTGAACCTGAAGGAAGCCTACGCAGATATAGAGCTTACGCTTGCAGATGGTTCCGAGGTGCCGCTCATAGTCTATGTGGATTCAAACGTAAATATATTATTCATTGATGTAAAGGGAGGACATGCGTCAGATGCTAAAATGCGCGCGCTAGGTTGGGATTATGAGAGCCCTCGATTATCCGTTCTTAAGAACTGGAATTATCCGCCTTGCAAGGAAAAGCATGATACCGATACCTTTGCAATGCTCCAGGAATATTCAGAGGATGGAATCGCTGTGCTTGCTGCCAGACAGGAAAAAGTGGGGGACACTCTTAGAGTAGCTGTCTCTATGAATGCCGGAAAGGTTCAAGATGAAGAAAGTATGCTGACCCAAGGGCTTATACTTGCGAAGAATTATATGGAGGATTCCAAGAAGTATTTTTATGCCCATAAAGCTGATTGGAAAAATTACTATGCAGGCTTTGATGTGCATGTGCCAAATGAGAGACTGCAAGAAGCTTTTGATACGGAGATGTATAAGCTCTACTGCAATGAGAGAAGTACTTCGGTGCCGGTAACACTTCAGGGTGTTTGGAACAGCAACGAGAGAATGCCGGCCTGGTATGGGGATCTGCACAATGATTTGAATGTAGAAGCGTGTTACTGGGCAGCCTTTCGTACCGGGAACGCAAATCTGGCAAGACCTTATGTGGAGTATTATACTGCGGCTGCCAGGCGGTTAGAAGAACGTGCATATAAGTTATTTGGAGTGGAGGATGCGATTCATATTCCGATTATGATGGCACCGAATGGGTACGGTGCTGCTTCCGAATGGTGCTTTTGGAACAGTATTTTAGGACCGGAGCTGTTTGTCGCAACGGATTTTTGCTGGTTCTATGAATATACACAGGACCGGGACACTTTGAAAACAAAAATTTTACCTTTTTTAAAAAAGGTAGCGAATCTCTATATTGGAATTGCCGAGGAAGATTCAGATGGTTTCCTACATATCCCGTTTACTTGTTCACCGGAGTTTTTTGCGGAGGGCACTATGCTGATGCAAAGGGATGCTACATTTACGATATCTGTTCTTCATTATCTGATGGATAAGATTAAAAAATATGGCGAGCTATTTGGGGAGGATACAGGCAAGTGGACAGAATTCGGCGAGAGGCTTACGCCTGTGACCACGGATGACACCGGATTTCCATTATTCCCGGGCATCGACTTGCCGGAATCCCACAGACATTTTTGCCATATGTTTCCTATTTTTCCACTCTGTACGGAATCCCATAATGTGATTTCCAATCGTTCACTGGATCATGTGATTAATCTGGGATTTGGAGAATATGCGGCATTTTCCTTCCCTTATATGTCAGTTATGGCATCCAGATGCGGAAGGGGAAATATGGCGGAGACTATGCTGGATTTATACTGTA
>JAILPF010000568.1 GCA_024699575.1 Acetatifactor sp.
TATAAAATCTTGAAAAACATAATCCTGTTTGCATAGGGAAGGAAAGATAAAAAAGATGAAGCGCAGAATACTTGTTTGTTTTTTAGTTATAGCCATGGTCATGGGAGGTATGACCGGATGTGCTGCTGGTAATCGTGTTGATTACAGCTACAATTATTATATAGAACGTAGTGATGGCAGCTTGGAGCAGATTAATTATTATTCGGACGCAGATAAGAAAAAAGCGAAATCAGAAAATGGAGAAATAGTTATTGGAATATATCCTTCTGAGAAGGAAAAAGTTAAAGGAAATGTGGTAATTCCCAATAAAATTCACGGGTTCAGAGTTGCCAAGATAGAAAAAAAAGCGTTTCAGGAGTGCGTTAATCTCACCTCAATAACGATTCCTGAAAGTGTGACGAGTATAGGGAATTCATCGTTTTGGGGATGCACCGGTCTCACCTCAATAACAATCCCTGACAGCGTGACGGAAATAGAGGTGTATGCGTTTTGTGGATGCACCGGTCTCACCTCAATAACGATTCCTGAAAGTGTGACGAGTATAGGGAATTCATCGTTTTTGGGATGCACCGGTCTCACCTCAATAACAATCCCTAACAGCGTGACAAGTATAGAATGGGGGGCGTTTGAGGGATGCACAGGCCTTACGTCAATAACAATTCCCGACAGCGTGACGAGCATAGAACGGGAGGCGTTTGCAAACTGTACGGGACTCACAACGATAACAATCCCTGACAGCGTGACGGAAATAGGGCCGTATGTGTTTATGAAGTGCACGAGCCTCACTTCGGTTACAATTCCTAACAGCGTGACGAGTATGGATAATTCTGTGTTTAGTGAATGCACGGGTCTCACCTCAATAAAGCTTCCTGACGGCTTGACAAAGATACCTTTAAATACATTTTGGAAATGCACGGATCTCACCTCGATTACGATTCCTAACAGCGTGTGGCGGATAGAGAGTGAAGCGTTTAGGGGATGCACGGGACTCACATCAATAACGATTCCTAGCAGTGTGACGGAAATAGGGGGTGCGGCGTTTATGGGATGCACGGGACTCACATCAATAACGATCCCTGACAGCATGACGAGTATAGGGTATTCAGCGTTTAAGGGATGCACGGGTCTCACATCAATAACGGTTCCTAACAGCGTGACGAGTATAGGGTATTCAGCGTTTGAGGGATGCACTGGTCTCACATCGATCACGATCCCTGACAGCGTGATGAGTATTGGGGGAAGGGTGTTTGATGAATGTTCAGAGTTGAAAGAAATAAAAGTCAAAAAAGGCTCTTACGCCGAATCGATGTTAAAGAAATTGGGTTATGAAAGCAAAATCGTCTATTACTGATTCTGCAAAAAACAAAAGATTATATTTGAAAGGAGTTGTTCAGTATGCGTTTTGTTTTTCTCTTAAAACACTGTCTTAAGATCAGACATAAGCATTATATGGAAAGCGGTTCACAGGTATCCTCAAAAGAAGATGAACCTGAAAAGAAATCTGCTGAAGATAAAGCGAGGGAAGAACTTAAGGATAAATACGAGCGATATGAAACAAACCTGGAACGTGTGAGACATTGGCACGCGTATGCTGAGGCGAGGAATGCTGCTGTTATAACTCTTGTTGTTGCGATGCTTGGAGTATTCTGGGCTGCAATCCCTAATGTTTATGATTTTGCGAAAGGAATTATTGCAAACAATCAGAATAAGGAATGGGTTAATTTATCTCTTAACACCGTTTTGTTAGTGTTTGCAGTCGGCGTTACTGTCTGGTTGCTTTTGGTACTTCGTATAGCATTAAGTTCATATAAACCCCAATATAATAAAGAGCTTGATGAACCGGATAACGGAGAAGGAAAGTATCCGAAACGTAGCGCTGATGATAATTTTCTTTATTGGAAGACTATAGCAAAAAAGCCATATAAAGAATATATGGAAAAATTTTCACATGTCTATGGTACCGATGAGCAGTGCAACGACTGTAAATATAAGCCTCAGGAGCTGAGTATGGAGGTGCAGTACTCCAAGGAGATCGTTTCGAATGCGAGAATTACAAGCTGTATGTATAATAAATTTGAAAAGGCGTTGAGATTGCTTAAGAAAGGCTTGTTTTGGCTGATAGTAGCAGTAGTTCTGATAGCAGTCTATATGATCGTTCTTCTTGTGATAGGAAAGGGTACAAACGTCCTGACTGCAGCGATGAACTGACGACACTTGCAGGTATGATGCTGATTAGCCAAAAGCTAACGATTGACAGAAATCTATTCCTGTGTTAATAGGACCATAGAAAAAGGGCATCACCAGTAAACGGTTAGCCCAAAATTTGACTAGTTATAATAGCCGCATACTTCTGGACAAAGTGCGGCTATTTTTGTGCTTTTTGATTACGTCCGAGATTATATCCGAGACTAAAACAAGTGATGCTGGCTCTGACCATGTTTAACTCCGTGCATTAAATCATTGTTTTTTATATCATTGCATCTATAACTTGATTGGTGGAGAAGTCATATCCACTCTTTCTTCTGCAGCGGTTTCAAATAGTTCTTCTTTAAGTCGCGAAGATTTCCAAAGAAAGCCATTTCAGACTTGGAAAACGTGTTGTTCTCCATTTTGAGGCTAATGAGCTTCAATGAACAGAGCAAGTCGGCGACCTGAAAAAGCTTGTAATCTTTCGGCATTACTTTACGGAATATAGGATTGGGAAGAAGAACATTAAAAACAGATGATAGTATTTTGCTGACTTCAACCTGCCCGTTGTCATAGTATATTTTGACATCATCAAAAGCGAGAAACTCTTCATAGTGGTTTTTGACAAATTGTGATATCTGTTTGGATAATAATCCTGTAGCATCAACGACATCGGAGATTTTTCGCTTTTCGATAAAGAAACAATGGTATTTAATGTCGATTTGTCTAACAAAACCAATCATTTTATTGAAGATACGACGACGGCTAAAGATATCTATGCCTTCGTATATTTCTTCCATACGTATTATGGGACCTGTGTGAATGCAAATATTATCAAAGCCGAGGTATGAAAGTTCTACATTCAGTTTGTTGATGGCAGATTGGATATCGTTACGTTGATCATGAAAGACCATAGTGATTATGTAATAAGGAGAATGTTTGGCGTACTCGCCGAAATCTCCGGATTCGTCAATAAAAATGCTCAATTCATTCAATGGGTGTTGCCTCATCTCTTAGTTATATGAAAAAAGCGGGGAACTTCCCCGCCATTGATGGACCTGGGTCTTTTCGACCAGCCCAAATAGAAACAATGTCTCTCTAGTGATTATATTTTATGCGAGAATTGAAAAAAAAGCAAGGACTATATTAAGAAAATGTTTATTGCCCCTCTCTCAAAAATATCTCATTAATATTGCTCTTCAATGCTTCGCTGATCTTGATTGCGATCTCCAGACAAGGGATCCGCTCTCCGGTTTCATATCTGCTTATGGAATGAGTGTTGCAGCCGGCAAGCTTGGCAAGATCTTCCTGGCGGAGACCGGCATCTATTCTTTTTTGTTTGAAATCGGAGCATTTGTTATGTATAAAGAGTCAAGGACGGACAAGGACGCGAAGCTCTGCGTTGCCGGAAGAGATGTGGCTTATAATGTTCGGCTTAAGCCGTATACTTTACGGCCGAAGACCGACTTGCTAGCTTATGTCGGCTTTTTTGGAGAAAAAGTTTCTTTTAAGCCGTAATTTTTGGCCTTTTTTTGAATCGTTCATCTTTTTTTCTTGTTTTTTTGCTTCAAGCCGTATTATTTGGAAGTTTCTTCCAATAATACGGCTTATTATTTTTTTTAAAGTCAAAAAAGATGAACTTTCCCTCAGGTACATCAAAAAAAGTCAAAAAATACGGCTTACGAAGGGAAAAGGTATAAAAAAAGATGACTTCTAAAAATGCAGTTCATGAAATTCGGCTTACAGAAAGAAAAACTTGCTTTTAAGCCGAATCAAGCCATTTGATGGCTTATAGCACAAAATTATACAACAAAAGCCGGAATCCTTTACTCGCCAAACATACACTAAAGCAAGTGTCGGCCTTCGGCCTCCAAAATACAGTAAAAGCCGGGAACCACAATACATATCCTCTTCTCACATATATCCTGCTTTCTTTTTCTTGTGCCCTCCCCCAAATAATGATATAATATCATTTACACCGCATTTTTGCGTGTAATGTCTCTATGGGGGTACGCATATGGAAAAGAAAATAAAAAAGATTAAAATGTTGTTTGCAGATGTGGACAACACCCTGCTCTGCCTTAAAATGTATAATGATGAAGGCAGGAGAATAGTTGGAGTTGCTTCAAGCGACGACTGGCTCAGGTTTAATATTACAAGAAACGCTTA
>JAILPF010000572.1 GCA_024699575.1 Acetatifactor sp.
TACTCCATCTGTCGAAAATTTATGTTTTCCATTTACGTAATTCCTCCATATGATATGTAGTTAGGACATAACACATATTACTGCTTTACCTATCAGAATTCAACACATTCATACCTTTTTAGTTATATATCGCTTTCTGCGCATTTTCACGTAATCATAATTAAATAGTTATATCCTTCATACATAATTGCATATTTGACCGCACAACCACAAATAGCGTATCTTAACTGCATCACAATAACGCAAAAGAAAGGATGATGCGACATGGCAATGTTAGAAGCAAAAAATATAAGCGTCAGGTTTAATACTCCACACGGAAGCATAACTGCTATGCAGGATGTTTCGCTGGAAATAAATGAGGGAGAGTTCGTGTGTATACTTGGTCCAAGCGGCTGTGGAAAGTCAACTTTTCTCAACCAGGTCGCCGGCTTCATCCATCCCACATCCGGAGAGATCAGACTTGATAATAAGCTGATCACCGGTCCAGGCAAGGAACGCGGAGTTGTTTTTCAGGAGCATGCTCTTTTTCCATGGTTGACCATAGGACAAAATATCCTGTTTGGACTCAACATCAAACACCGCCCGAAAAAAGAATGCAACGAAATACTTGAAAAATATCTTGATATGATGGGATTATCGGCATTTAAAAATTCATTTCCAAAAGAGTTATCCGGTGGAATGAGACAGCGCGCATCCATTGCCAGAGCTCTGGCAAATGATCCTCGGATACTTCTTATGGATGAACCCTTCTCTGCATTGGACGAGCAGACTCGCAAAAAACTTCAGCATGAGCTTCTAAATATTTGGGCGAAAACCCAAATCACTATTCTATTTATAACTCACTCTATCGAGGAAGCTCTTTTGCTTGCAGACAAAGTTGTTGTGATGACTGCACGCCCCGGAAAAATCTACAAGATCTATGATATGAACAAATATTCACGTCCGAGAAATGAATCTTCCAATGAAATGATTCGTTTGAAGGATGAAATAAAAGATATTTTGAGTCAGACAGATCATCCAACACGCAGTGACGAGATTGCATGTTGAGACAGATCAAGGAGGAGAATATGAAAAAGTCAAAGAAAACAGATCGAATATGGAGTTTTTTGTCATTGGCTATATTTATAGCTATTTGGGAAATCTTCTGTGCACTGAACAGCATTTCGGACACACCAATCATAAATACAGCTTTTTTCCCTTCACCGCATAAATTGGTTACTGCCATAGTCAACCAGATTAAAAATGGTCAGTTTCAAAAAGACTTGTTTATCAGCATGGGAAGAGTTATAAAAGGCTTCCTCATCGCCGCAGTATTAGGAGTAGGCAGCGGGGTCTTATGTGGCTTCTTTAAACCATTATCAAGATTGTTCAACCCTATAATCGAGTTGTTCAGACCCATCCCCGCAATGGCATTTCTCCCAATTTTTCTGCTCTGGTTTGGTATTGGGGAATCATCGAAAGTTGCGTTTATAGCATTTGGAGCATTTTTTACCATATATGTCAATACATATCGCTCAATTATTTATACATCGCCCCTTCTCATTCGCGCAGCTCAATGTCTGGGAGCAAACAAAATTCAGGTTTTAATGAAAGTAGGCATCCCCAACTCACTGCCCGGGATATTAACCGGGTTGCGTTTGGGCCTCGGGACTTCCCTTTTTGTTTTAGTGGCTGCAGAGCTGATTGCTGCCAGCGCAGGTCTCGGCTTCAGAATAATGGAGTGTAGAAATAATATTGCTATCGCAATCATGTTAGCTTATGCATTCATAATTGGTATTATCGGTCTCTTCTTCAACTTTATATTTGGCTTACTTGAAAAGCGTTTGCTTCGCTGGTCAGATAGAGTTGAAGCTTAAAGACATAGATCAAAGGAGGAGAAAGTATGAAAAAAAATCTTACAAAAACAATGAACACAGTAATTGCAACGATTGCAATGTCACTAGCCTTGACAGGATGCGGGACATCCGCCACTGAGGTTACAAGCACCGAGTCATCTGACATCTTGGCCAATGAAAACACAGAAACACTGGCTGTTGCCACTCTTTCCAGCGAACCTGATGAAGATGGACTGATCTTCCCATCCGGGGAACCGGAAACATCGCATTTCAGTATCCATTGCACCTATGATTATAATATGTCTGCCCAGGTAGTAGCCGCAAAAGCACTTGGTTTTTTTGATGAAGCAGGACTTGATGTTGAGCTCATCCACTATCAGTCAGGTGGAGAAATTCCTACCGCCGTTATTGCCGGAGATGCAAAAGTTGCAGTCGGAAGCTGGTCCAACCCTATGCAGGTAGCTTCATATGATGTTCCTGTAAAAGTTGTCAATCAGGGAGGCGATCCAAGCGCAACAGTTTCTGTTTTAGTTACTAATGCAAGCGGCATTTCACAGGTTTCAGAGCTTGAAGGTTGCACACTTGCAACTACAAATGCTGCAATCGTTATAAGAGCTTTACATAATATATGCACGCAATACGGCATTGACTATGACGGTTTAAATCTAGTGCTCGCAGATCAGAGCGACTGTGTTACTGCTTTTGCAAACGGAGATGTTGACGCTGTTCTATGCTGGCAGCCATTTGTATTTAACGCTCTTAACATGGGGGATGGTTACGAGCTTATAAACGGTAGCTATGATTATTCAAATGGCGAAACCACTGAGGTTTCAGATATCTATATCTCAGGCTGCACCACCTACGTCACTGAAGATTTTCTGTCCGCTAATCCTAATACTATAGCAAGAATGGAGTGGGCACTGGCAAAAGCAACCCTTGCATTAAAGGATGATTCACAGATTGATACAATCGCAGAGCTTACATGTGCAGAAATGGGATGTGACAAGGATGCTGCCGCAGCGAATATGAGAGCAATGAGTTATGATATGACCTGGACGAAAGCGTGGATTGACTCGTTCTGTGACGAAACACCTTATTACTATGAGTTGGGCACTCTTAACAAGGAAATTGACGGCAATTCATTGATTGATACTTCGTTTGTGAAATCTATAAATCCTGAATGGTGTTCTGTAGACTGATTATTTCAACGGAGGGCTTTATATGAAGTTTAAGATTGCGGCTATTCAGCCCGGAGAATTTGATGTAAAAAACGATACTTACAAAAGTTATATGAAAAAGCAAGCAGATCTCCTGCG
>JAILPF010000075.1 GCA_024699575.1 Acetatifactor sp.
ACCTGCCTCTTCTGTTCTTTTGTTAATAGCACATTCTGTCCGTAAACGTTTATGGAAATCTGTTCCCCGTCAACAAGTACTAATGTCACCTGTTCTTTTTCAACAAGAATCTTCAGTAACCTGTCATGGAAGCAAATACGGAAGCTGTAGCTTTCCCACTTTTCCGGCAGAAAAGGATGTAACGACAGACCTTCTTGCGTGACGCGCAGTCCCGCAAAACCGTTTACCACCGCCATATAGCATCCGCCCATATTGGCTGTATGGATTCCGTCCTTGGTGTTCTCATGGGTATTCTCCAGATCAAGTTTGGTGGAATCACCCAGATAGTCAATTCCTTTTTTTTGCATTCCGAGTCTGGATGCCACGATACTGAACACGCAGGTGGATAGAGAGGAATCATGCGTTGTTATTTTTTCATAATACTCATAACTCCTTTGCATAACATCCCGCGATTGTTCCTTCTCAAACAGAAAATATGCCAGTATCGTGTCCGCCTGCTTGCAGACCTGATAGCGATAGAGTGTAAGCGGATGGTAATGCAGGAGCAAAGGAAAATGTTCTTTTGGCGTGCCTGCAAGATCCCATATCGGTTTTTCCAGAAACGAGTCATCCTGTGGATTGATTCCTAAGGTTTCATCATACGGAAGGAACATTGCATCCGCCGCTTTTTCCATAGTCTGGAGCTCATCATCCCCTACGGATAACCGTGCATTTATCTCTTCCACACCACCGTTTTCTTTTAAAATCCGGTAAATCTTTGTCGTCCAGTGCAGACCGTATTTTGCACTGCAATTGGTATAGTAATTATTGTTTACCATACAGGTGTATTCATCCGGTCCGGTCACATCATTGAGCACAAAGCCTTTTTTACAATAATTCCCCAAGTCCATCCACACTCTGGAAGTTTCCAGCAGGATTTCAAAACCTTTTTTGCGGATAAAATCCAAATCCCCGGTGGTCAGATAGTAGCTGATGACCGCATACGCAATATCACCATTAATATGGTATTGCGCTGTCCCGGACGGAAAATATCCGGAGCATTCCTTTCCGTTGATTGTTCTCCAGGGAAACAGTGCACCCTTCTTATGACCCAGAATTTTGGCATTTTCCCTGGCAGCCGGCAAAATATCATACCGGTAGCTCAGCAACGCTTTTGCAACCTGAGGATTGGTCAACGTAAAGAACGGTAAAATAAACATTTCCGTATCCCAGAAATAATGTCCTTCGTATCCTTCACCGCTAAGCCCCTTGGCTGCCACATTGCACCTGCCGTCCTTCCCGGAGGACTGTAGAAGCTGATACAGATTATAGCTCATCGCCAAATGAACCGCATCATCACCGCAGATCACCACTTCCGAATGGTTCCAAAAGGTTTCCAGATATCGCTTTTGCGCCTCATAATAATAGTCTTTACCATTATTCACAACCGTATCCAAATCATTTCGGGCTGTTCGAAGCACGCCTGTATTGCGGATGGAGTCTGCGAAAATACAGTACTTGGTCACGGTGAATACTTCTCCCTGCTCCAGCGTTTTTGACAATACATATTCATAACTACCCTCACCGGATTTTACCAGCTCGGACTCTGCCTCTTGCGACAGTTCATGTGCAACCGCTGTACAGACGGACAGGCCACTGTTTTGGGTCTTACAGGTGATAAAGCTCTGCTCCTTATCCTCCAATGTCTCCTGAACAGACAGGTTCTTAAGGCTTTCTGCGGCAAGTCTCGGATCATTCGGATTTGTATAATTACGCACGTCTGCAATATGACAGGAAGTTATCTCTATATCCCCGCTATAGTTACATGCGCATACGCTATACTCCATCAAAAACAGATTCAGTTGACCGAAGGATGCCATCCTCTTTACCGTAATTTCTGTTTCTTTTCCGTCAGTCATTCTCAGTCTGGTAACGCGGGTTGTGGTTCCTGCATCCATATCCAGAATTCTCGTATTTTTTAATACAGTCCCTTTCTCCATGTCAAAGGGTACTCCGTCAACATTAAGCATAATCGTCTGAATATCCACGATATTCAGCATTGTCTCCTTTTCTTCCACAAGGCCGCAAAGTGCTTCTGCCTGTTTCATCGGAATCACATCATAGAACCCGTTGATATAAGTCCCCCGCATGGTATCCCATGTGTCCGGAGCCCCTTCCTCCAGGCAATTGCGCACTCCTATATATCCATTCGCATTGTGAAAAAGCGTTTCACATACACCATTTGCTTTTTCATCAAATGTAATTTTTCTCTCTATTATTCTATTCATAGTTCGTACCACCCGTTATCACATCAGCCTTTGACCGCGCCTGCAGCAACTCCTTTCACTATATATTTCTGACAGAACATATAGAAAATTGCCACCGGAATAATCGTAATGACAAGCGCTGCCATCGCTTCATTCCAGCTGATTGTATACTGTCCAAAAAACTTTGCTGTCGAAATCGGAATTGTTCGGTTCGCCTTGGATTTCAAAGTAAGGGACGGAAGCAGATAGTCATTCCATATCCAGATAACATCCAGAATAATGACTGTCATTGTCGTCGGCTTCAAAATTGGAAATACAATTTTCCAAAACAAAGTCCACGTGTTACAACCGTCTATGGTTGCCGCCTCCTCAAGAGAAACCGGAATCGAGTTGACAAATCCATGGTACAAAAACACTCCCATACCCGCGCCGAAACCGATGTACATAAAAATCAACCCCGGCACCGTATCCGTCATCGGAATATGCAAATGATTGCCAATCCAGTTCATCTCCTGCATCAACGGCATCATGATAGTCTGAAACGGTATCAGCATCGTCGCCACCAAAAGTCCGAAGAAAAAGGTGCTCAGCTTATTTTTGCTGCGCACAAACATCCACGCCGTCATAGCAGACAGAATCACAATGATGGCAATGGAAACCACTGTCAACACGATGGAGTTCCATAAGGATATCGAAAAATTTATTTTGTCCAGCGCGCTCGCATAATATTTCAGGGAAAACTTCGTCGGCAAAGCCACCATGTTTTCATACATTTCTGCTCTACTCTTAAAAGAGTTGGTCAGAATCAGATAGATTGGAAACAGGTAAAGCAGGCAAAACACAACAACAAGAATATTCGGAATTATTTTCTTTGTCTTCATCACATTGCCACCTCCCGTTTCTTGGTGATACTCACCTGGATTAAGGTAATCACTGCGATAATCATGAAGAAGATAATCGCCTTCGCCTGGCCGTATCCAAAGTTACTCAAATCAAAAATTTCATTATAAATATTTAAAGAGAACATCTCGGACTGATAATTCGGTCCCGTTCCCGTCAATGCCACATTCACATCATATACTTTAAAACAGTTGGAAAGCGTTAAAAACAAACAAATCGTAAAGGAAGGCATCAGCAAAGGAAACTTAATCTTAAACAATGTCTGGAAGTAACCTGCTCCATCCACCTTTGCCGCCTCCAGCACATCATCCGGAATCGCCATAATACCCGTAATATACACAATCATAACGTATCCTGCCATCTGCCAGGTCGTTACCACTACCATTGCTATCATTGCCCTGGTGGCATTTGTCAGCCAGTTGCCCCAACCGATAGACAAAAAATACTCCGAGAACACACTCTTCCAGATATAGCCCAGAATCAGCCCACCTATCAGATACGGAACAAACAGCATAGTTCGCGCAAAATTTCTGACTTTCAATGCCGTTGTCACAATCAAAGAAAATATCAGCCCGAGCACATTTACCGAAAGCACCGAAAACAGTGTATAGATTGTTGTCCTGAGTGCAGCCCTCAAAAAGCGCTCGTCGCGAAACACTTTTGTATAATTGCTAAAGCCCACAAAGTCTGCCTGATGCTTCGCAAATCCGTCCCACGTAACAAAGGAATAGCCAATACCTATCACGAACGGAATGACCACTACAATGATGAATATCAGCATCAGCGGCATTGTAAATAATGCGTACCATCCTTTTTTTATCTTCATGATATCTTCTCCTATAAAACACAAATGCTGCCGCCGGGAGTTGCCTCCCGGCAAAGCAGCCTGCTTTTTTTACCAGTCAATCCTACTTCTTATTTTGCTGCTTCCACAAAAGCATCATTCAACTGATTAACCAGTTCCTCACCGGTCATATCAGAGGTAAAGAACTGAGCGGTGATAGGTGCAAGAGCAGTTGAGATACCTGCCGGCCAGTTGCTAAGAGACCAGCCGATTGTGTTTCCTGCTGCTGCAGCATCTGCTACAGACTGGGAAAGAGGATCCAGTTTCTCAGATGTCATACCCTCTACTACAGGAATGAAGCCAAACTGGTTCATCAGGTAATCAGCACCTGTCTCGCTTGTATACAACCACTCAAGGAACGCCTTTGCAGATGCCTTTTCTTCCTCGCTTGCATCTGTATTTACATACCATGCAGCCGGTACGCTGACAGCCACTTTATTGTTTCCTACGATTGGAAGAGGTGCAACACCCATCTCAAACTCTACCTCATAATCTTTGAACATGCCGTATGCCCAGTTTCCCTGATGAATCAAAGCAGTCTTTCCTGTTGCAAAATCTCCGCAGTTGTTATCGTAAGTCAAGTCTACCGGGTTGGTGCAGTTTGCACGGATTGCTTCCATTACCTTTGCGAACTCGACAAACTCTTCATTGTCAATCATTCTCACAGTACCTGCAAGAACCTGTGCCAGGTATGCGTCCGGATCGTTCTGCAACGCAAACGGAGTATTCAAAATATGCATAATCAGGAAGTAATCCTCCTGAGAAAGTCCAAGACCATTGATGCCGTCTGCTTTTGCCTTCTCTAAGAAGGAAATAAGAGCATCTGTACTGTTCAGGGTCGCAGGATCAACCAGAGACTTATCATAGACAAGACCAAATCCCTCCAGTGTGTAAGGCACACCTACCATTTTGCCATTTACTTCATCAGCCATATTCTCAGCAATCTTATCTGCAAAGGAAAGGTCGCTTAAATCCTCCAGATAATCTGCCATGGTAACTGACTCGGAACCGGGTGCAAGGGAGAAAAGTGTAGGCCCCTTTCCGGTAGATACATCAGTCTTTAAATCCGTGAAATAACTGTCTCCCGAAGTCTCCCAGACTTCAACCTCAATACCTGTCTCTTCCGTGAAATCCTCAGCACATTTGTTCAGCTGATCCATGATCTCTGTCTTGGACTGGAAGATAATCACCTTGCCATACTCGATCCCTTCCTCTGCCCCACCGGCTGATTCTGTGGACTCACCTGATGTGGAAGTGCTGTCCTTACTGCCGCTGTCCGCAGTACTTCCGCAACCCTCAAGCGCCAGAGTAGCTGTCATGGTAGCTGCCAGAAAGAACGCCAATGTTTTCTTCATTTTCATAATAGTTTTCCTCCCTAATGTCGGTCTTTCACCGACCACGTTTAACTATGCCCTAAGGCAATACCTTCTATACTTTTTCCGGTCATCTTCCGCAAAAAGTAACTGCAACGATTCAGTAAATCGTTATATCTAAATTCTATGCTTGGAGGAAACAAATGTCAATCCCACGGCGTTATTTCTTCTGTTTCGCTACATTTTCATACGTTTATCTTGTACAACATTGCATATATTTTAGTAAATATCAAGTAAATAGATTTTATGTTTTACTTATTTTGTAAATTATTTACTTAATTCATCACTTATTCAAAGAGGATGCGCGTTAGATTTACTTCACCCTCCACGCAGCATACCCAAACCAGTCCATCCTCTTCTTCCCGGATAACAACTCTTCCGTCGCCGCTTTGTTCCACTTCCACACGGCGATATCCTTCCATATGATATCCCAGACAGTCTCCCTTTCTAAGACGCACCAGCATCTGCTCGGATTCCGGCTGTTGTTCACCGCCGTACCGCTTCCAATCAGGAGCCCCCTTATGCCCGTCTGCGAACAAAATGCAAGCTTTGTCTCTCTCACGGAAGCTGACTCCCGCTTCTCTTTCGCTCTCGATCCACTCTGCATCAAACGCAATTGCCGGAATACTGCCCGGCGCCTTCCGCAACAAGGCGTTGATCACACTTTCGTTCATACCGGCTTCAGTCACGCAGGTCAGATATTCCTCAAAAATTTCACGGGCCTCCTCTTTACTGATCTCTTCTTTCCCGGTCTCTTCCTTACCAATTTCTTCCTTCGAATCAATGATCTTTAAGATCTTGTCCCACTTTTGAGGCTTTCTGATGCTGAAAGGCGAATTGTCTGTCTCCATCTTCTTATATGACCAAAAGCACCAGCCGATTCCCTCCCGCTCATACATGGGAAATGCCGTTGTGTACCAATCCAGATTGTTTTCACCGCCTTCGCCCATCCATAAGGGGACTTCCAGGCGTTTCGCAGTCTCCCGAAACGGCAAAAGACTGTCTGCATCCGGATGATTCCAGTATTTGTGGAACTGCAGCAGGATATTATCCGAAGCTTCTTCCTTACTCATCTCATCAAATATGGAAAAATTCGATGCCCAGTTTACCCCCTCGAGAATGATCATATGCTCTCTGTCAATCTCCCTGATTGCCTGTATCAATCTTCTGTATAAGGGCATCACGCCGGGCCAATATTCCCGTTTTGCCTCCGGAAGGGGCTCATTCATCAGATCATATCCCCCTATGGCGGACTCTCCTTTGTAACGCTCTGCCAGAAG
Organism: Acetatifactor sp.; assembly: GCA_024699575.1. Classification (GTDB taxonomy): domain Bacteria; phylum Bacillota; class Clostridia; order Lachnospirales; family Lachnospiraceae; genus Acetatifactor. The sequence continues at coordinate 6,644 of JAILPF010000075.1, forward strand.
GCGCCAGCAATTTATCAAAATCTCCTGATACTCCGGCTTTTGGAACAGCTCCGGCTCATCATGCTCGCTGTCATCTATGTTGGTTCCCGTCTGTCCCCCAAAGGTTCCGTGCATATCGAGGATCAGATAAATACCGTATTTTTTGCACCACAAAAGGCAGGCATCCACCCGAGCGATCACTTCCTCCTTAAAGGCGACGCCGCTCTCGCTTCTCACAAATAAGGTTCTGGCATTTAGGGGCAGACGCACGCTGTTGATTCCCCATCCTGCCATCCTGTGGATATCTTCTTCCGTTACATAACGCTCTGCAAATTCCTTCCAGAACTGTTTCGCATACTCCTTTCCGCACAGCCGTTCCACCAGCGCCTCTATTCTTCTCGGCCGATCGCATTTGTTGTAAAACAGCCACATATATCCTTCCGGCAAAAACCAGTTTCCCAAGCCCATCCCTCTTAAAAGAATCTTCTTGTCACCGCAAAACACTCCCTCCGGGGTCGCTTTTAAATACTCCTTACATCCCTTATCTTCCATATCTTTCATCCCTTCACCGCTCCTTCTGCGATTCCTTTCAAGATCTGTTTTTGGAATACTGCGTAAAAAATGATTACCGGAATCGCCGCAAGAATCAACGCACTTAAAATGGCCGTCCAATCGCTGCTGTACTGCCCGAACAAGGTGTTTGTGGAGAGCAGCAACGTATATTTTTTATTGTTTGAAATAATGATTAGGGGCAACAGGAAGTCATTCCAAACCCAGAGCACATTCGTAATACAGATGGTGGTCGTGATGGGCTTTAACAAGGGCATGATGATGTAGAAAAAGGTCTGAAGACTGCTGCTGCCGTCAATTCCCGCAGACTCTTCAAGCTCTATGGGAATGCCTTTTACAAACCCATGATAAAGAAAGATTGCCATACTGACTCCCAACCCCGCATACACAAGTGACAATCCGAAAAGAGAATTTTTCATATGAAGCACCAGGGTCACTTTGTATAGGGGAATCATAATGGAACTAAAAGGAATCAGCATGGAAAACACAAAAAGTCCGAAAAGAAATCGGGACAATTTTGTCTTTGTTCTGCAAAGCTTCCACCCCGCAAGGGCAGAAAAAAGGATGATCAGCGTCACACTTACCCCCGCCAGAAGCACGGTATTTCCAAGGCTTCTAAAATACTTCATTTTCTCAAAGGTGCGGGTATAATTTTCCGCGTGGAGCTGCTGTGGCAGGCTCATAACATTTGTGAGCAGCTCTCCGTTTGTTTTCAACGAATTCATCAGCGCCATAAAAAGCGGGAACAGGGTGTACAAAGCTCCTATGAACAAAAAAGAATATACCAGACAATTACTTATTAACTGCTTTTTTTTCACAGCTCCTCCTCCTTTCCTTTGGAAATTCTAAGCTGGATCATGGTAATTAAAAGGACAATCAAAAACAGCACCATGGATTTTGCCGTGGCATATCCATATCGAATATTGCCCTTGAACGCTTCTTCGTAGATATTGATTGCGGCGGATTGCGTTGCTCTTCCCGGTCCCCCTCCGGTCAAGGCATAGATAACATCGAATACCTGAAAACCGGAGTTTAAGGACCAGAACACGCAGATGGTTACCGCATGCCCGATCAGGGGGAAGGTAACATTCCAAAAAATCTTCCATGCATTTGCTCCATCCAAAGAAGCCGCAGCCTTCAGTTCCGTCGGCACCCCCTGAAGCGCTGCCATATAAATGATCATAAGGTAGCCCACTGCTCCCCAGGCGGCAACTGTTATAATTGCCACAAAGGAATATTTGGGATTTCCGATCCAAGATTTATCCAAAAACTTCATGTTCCAGTTATCTGCCATATAATACAAAACCTTCGTAAAAATAAACATCCACATATAACCGCCGATGACCATGCTGATCATGTTGGGCATATAAAAAATCGTCCTGAAAAAGCCTTTTCCCTTGGGCCTGCTTTCAATTGCCACTGCCAGCAGCAGTGCCACAACATTTGCCACAACCACGATTGCCAGCACATATTTGAGTGTAAACCACATCGCATTCCAAAAATACGAATCCCCACAAATTTCAATAAAGTTTGAAAAACCAACGAAATGATAAGTCTTATTAATTCCATTCCAGTCTGTCAATGCATAAAAGATTCCGGAGACAGCCGGATATAATTTGAAGATCTTATATACCAAAAGTGCAGGAGCGCAAAAGATCAGAAGGCTCCGATTCGGATTCTTTTTATTTTTCATGAATTAACTCCTTTGCCTCAGAGGCATAAGAAAGGAGGGAGAAGACAATCTCCCTCCTTTCCCGTGTCTACTTTAGACTGTTTGTGTTTTGAAATGCGAGATCCAGTTTTTGAATGATCTCTTCCACAGTCGTATCTCCCACATAATACTCCTGCAGCAATCTTCCCTGCTCATCCGTCACAGCTGAAGGAATCACAAGGTCCTGATATGCCTTTCCTGCCGCAACATACTCGGAAGCCTCCTTCACCCAGGAAGAGGACTCGTAATTATGGCATGTAGCAAGCGGATTGAAGGAGCAGGACTGGAACAGCTCTGATGAATCGGCATCATCCAGCACATAGTTTGCGAAGGCCAGCGCAAGATCCATATTCTGCGTTCCGGGATACACAGCCAATGTAGTGGAGGTAGAAAGATTCACCCTTGTACAATTCGGATCATCATTGATGGGAAGGGCAAACACTCCAAGATTCATATCAGGGTTGGTTGCCATAATGGTGTTGGCAGCCCAGGTGCCCTGAACATACATTGCAGCTTTTCCGATCGCGAAATCTGCGGAACCTGCCTCAGATCCTTCCTCCATAGCACGGTCGGTTCCGTTTGCCATGATTAAGTCGATGACATCAAAGATTTCTTTTACTTCTTCATACGAACCCTCATCCTTATACATACGCTCCAGCCAATCCGGAATCTTGCCGGATACAATGTCACCCAAAGTCAGACCGGTCATCAGCTGAGGCACCCATTGCTCCTGAAAAGCCAATAAGAAAGGAGTCACACCATTACTGTTTAAGGTTTCGCAAATGCTCTTCAAGTCGCTGAGTGTCTCAGGCGGTGTGAGGTCATACTGGGCAAAGATGTCTTTATTGTAAAGGACTCCCCAGGCCTGACTCTCAATCGGAACTGCAAGTAACTTTCCGTCTACAGATACTGTCTCTTTTACATTTTCATAGATCTTGCCGGCCAACGCTTCCCCGGACAGATCGGCAAGATTCCCGGCCTGATTGTAGGTACCGATGTTGTTGGCATGCAGGGTAAACAGATCCGGAGCATCATCACCGGTCAGTCTTGTCTGCAAAATGGTTTCGTACTGATCGGAGCTGGGCATTTCCAGATTCACCGTAACTTTCACGTTCTTTTCCGCAAGCATTTTCTCCTCAAACTTGTGGCAGTAGCTTTCCCACTGATCCATATACTGCGGAAAACTCATCATAATATTTAACTCCGCTTCGGTCGGTGCCTCGGTGGAAGCTCCGGTCTCCATCGCCTCGCTCCCGTTCGCAGCAGCTTCATCACCTGCAGTGGCTACATCGGTTCCACCGCATGCCGCCATGGACATCGCCATGACACCTGCAAGAATACAGGCCAAAAACTTTTTCGATTTCATTTCTTTTCCTCCTCGCAAAAGTGTTTCTTGTTTGATGATGTGAGTATAGCAAAAGCTTTTCCAAAAAACATTTTCCGAAACGGACATTATTTATTGTCACATTTTAAACTCTCTCTCATATCTCCGGGGGTGATTCCGTAATATTTCTTGAAGTTTTTGTAAAAATGCGCCTGATCCATATATCCCACCATGGCTCCCACTTCCTTGAGAGGTGCCCGGTATACCTGAATCAATTCCTTTGCCTTTTCCATTCGCAGCTTTAAGATATAATCCGAAAATCCGATTTTTTGCTCCATTTTAAATAATTTACTGAGGTATTCCTTGCTGATATGGAAATAATCCGCCACCTCTTCCAGGGTGACGCCTTCTTTGTAATGCTCTTCCAGATATCGACAGACACTGTCCGTGTCCATGCGGTTCTTTTTGGTTTCATGTTCCTTGATATATCCGACTGCCTTCTCATAGAGTGTTTTCACAAAAGAAAGGATCTGACACAAATCGCTGTCCCTGCCAAACACATACACCTCATCCATGCCTTCGAACACTTCCTTTTTCTGATATCCGCTCTGCATAATATATCTTTGCAGCACATCAATCAGGGAATAATACACGCCAATCTGAATAAACTGTGCAGGCTGGGCACCCTCATTCTGATCTAAAAGCTCCTCTAAACCGGCAAGCAGCTGTGACAGCTCTTCCTCTTTCCCCAGACGGAGCTGAATTTCCATATCCTCCAGAATTTTATAAAAATCCTTGCTCCAGCTGTCCGGCGGAAAAGCAACCTTCACTTGGAAATCCCGGTCTCCGGCTCGGCTTTCCAGCTGACGGATGCCGTTTTCCAGCTGCTGATTGAGCTCTTCCGGCTTGATCGGCTTCAAGAGATAATCAACCACTCCCAGCTTAAGCGCCCGGTGCACATACTCATAGTCTTCATAGCCACTGATCACAATGGCCGGGGCCGGAATAGCTTCCTCTCTCATAAGCTGAACCAGATCAAGCCCTCCAAGGCGGGGCATACGCACATCAGTGATCACAATATCCGGACGCAGATTCTTCACAAGGGACCATCCCATCTCTCCGTCGGAAGCTTCGCCGACCACTTCCAGGCCAAGCTTTTCCCAATTCCCCAGAGATTTGATTACATTTCTGGTCCACGGTTCATCATCAATTATTACTACTTTGTACATCTGTCTCTCCCTGCTCCTTTACTGCTTTCGCAAGAATCGTTATGGTGGTCTCCTGATACTGTCTACTCGATATGGTAAGTCCATATTTCTCTTGGCCTCCCTGCAGACGAATGCGGGTATGCACATTGCAAAGGCCGATATGGGCGTTCCGTTTTAAGGATGTCTCTGTATCCCTCCGAAGCTGCTCCTGTATTTCTCCGAGGCGCTCCGGTGTGAATCCTGCTCCATTGTCCGTTACATCGATTTCCAGATCGCCCTCAGGCGTATATCTGCTCTTTACCGTCAGAACGCAATCCCCTGTTTTGTTGGAAAATCCATATTCAAAGCTGTTCTCCGCCAGAGGCTGCAAGATCAGCTTCGGAACATAGCACTCCAGCGTGCTTTCCTCCAACTCCAGATTCAGCTGGATTCTTCCGCCGAAACGTTCCTTTTGGATCATGATATAACTTTTCAGATACTCGGTCTCTTCCTCCAACCGAACCAGTTCCTTGGAAAAGTTAAGAGAATAGCGCATAATATCACATAATGCCAGAGTGATCCTGTAGATTTCCGGGGCATCGTGTCCCAATGCCATTCCTCCGATCACCTGCAGTGTATTGTACATAAAATGCGGATTAATCTGTGCCTGAAGCGCTCTCAGCTGGGCGCTTCTTTTGGCAATCTTGCTTTGGTATTCCTGCTCGATCAATTCCTGATTTCTCAGAATCATCCGATCAAAGCTTTCCTGCAAAACGCCTATTTCATCCTTTCGCTGGCTGGACTGCCGGCCGCTGTAATCGTCCAGCTTCAGATTCTGCATCTCCCGCGAAAGCTTCTGGATGGGCTTGCTGATCACTGCCGAATATCCGACGGAACAAAGAATGCCCGCCAGAGAGGCAATCCCGGCAATCAACATACCGGTTATCAAGGTAGGGTACAGACTCTCGGATATATTCTTCTTGGGAACCGCTACCAATACCTGCAGTTTTCCTCTTCCTACCGGCCGGTAGAACCAGAACCATTCATCAAAATACAGTTCCTTCTGTTCACTTTCCACCAAATTTTTCCGCACAAACTCGACCGTCTCTTCGTCGATTCCGGCGGCTTCCCCATAGTCCGCTTCGATTAACGTGTTTTCATCGTTTAATACCAGAATCGTCTCTTCCGGTACGGTTTTGATCTCGCTCAAAATCGTTTCCAGCGCATAGGGTCTGATGTGCATTACCATAAGCCCCACCGGCTCATTATCTTCAAACCTGTGAATCTGATGCACCTCAAGAATCTCCTTCTCCGTGCGGAAATACACCAGATTACTCTGCAACGCTTCATCATGTTCCTTCCAGAACGCAAGTCGATCACCGGTCTGCTCCACGGTGGCACCGGAACGCTTTGCCACCAGAACCTTCTCTTGTCTGTAATTAAACAGTTCTATGGTATTTAGGCTGCTATCCATGCTGATCATTGTATTTAACGCCGTGATCAGCACCCAGCTGTCTGCGTAGGTAATTTCCTTATCCGACCCGCACCAGCTTAACAGCTTTTCTCGTACCTCTTTGTCAGCCTCAAAACCGTAAATCTGTTTCATGCTCTCCTGCATCTCCAGATTCAGTCTATCCTGCAGCCATCCGCTACTCATTCTATGATAATAAATCAGCTGATCCCTTGCCTCGTGGTAGCTGACTGCAAGAGCCACCACCGTCACAAGCACGATCGGGATCACTGTAAAAAACAGCATATAATATAACAGCTTTTTTCTGATAGGCAGATTCTTAAACCAATTCACCGTTGCTTCCCCCTTCTTCCCTTGCAATTGTATCATCTTTTTCCACCCTTTGAAATCCTTTTCAGTTGTCAATTATTAAGGTATTTATTGTACATTTTTATT
>JAILPF010000084.1 GCA_024699575.1 Acetatifactor sp.
TACAGTGACAATTCAAAATCATTCGACAGCATAGTTTTTTACAGAATCCCAGAGAATGTCATAAGCAGAGATTTCGGGGAGGGAACTGCTATGAAACACGGTATGATGAAAAAAATTGGTGCATTGATTCTTGCGGCGGCAATCGGGTTATCAATTCCGGTAAATGCTCAGGCTGCAGAAAACGAATATCCTTATTTGTACGTTCATGGGCAGGTGTCCGAAGATGATTTTGATGCGTTTACGAAAAAGCTGGATGTGCTCAAGGATAACTGTCCGGGTATTCTGGATGCTTTTGAAGAGGACAGCTGGATGATTATTCTGACCTCCGATGATTTGGATGAGCTGGTTTTTCGTGGAAATACAGAGGATGTCTACGGATGTACTCTCGTGAAGAAGAAAGTTATCTTCATTGAGGCAGGAGAGAATTCCGGTTGTATTATTCATGAGATGGGACATTTCCTCGATTCCAAATCGGGAATGATTTCCAAAAAGAAGGACTTTAAGGCAATTTATAAACAGGAAAAGAAAAATATTTCCGAGTATGGGCAGACCAGTGCTTCAGAGTTTTTTGCGGAAGTGTTTAAGGAGAGTGTTCTGAATGAAGATTCCATATCAGAGTCCTGTCCGAAGGCATTTGAATTTATTGATGAGTTGAAGACACAGTTTTAAAGAGATAAACAAGAGAGCTGTCACCCAAGTGATTTGCTCTCTTGTTTTGCGCCCTGCCAGACAGGGATGTGTATTTATGGTGTGAGCTGAATGTTCATTGACAACTCTTTGAACTCTTTTGGAGAAAGTCCGTATTCTTTTTTGAATGCCCTGAAAAAGCTGGAGTAATCTTTGAACCCGCACATCAGGTAAGCTTCACTGATTTCGGTGTTACTGAGGATTGCAGCTCTGCATATCTCCAGACGTTTTTTTAGAATATACTGATGAATGGAAAGTCCCAGCTGGTCTTTGAAAATATGTGCAATATGATATTTGCTGACAAAGAATTGTGCTGCAAGTTCGTCCAAAGATAATTCTTCCTCCAGATGGTCTTCGATGTATAGAACCAGATTCTGATAGAGGCTCTGCTCCTCCTTGGGCGATTGCGGATGATTGTTCTCATAGACATTCCGGTTCAGGAAAAAAATCAAATCACTGACGCAGAGATTAATCTTGGCTGATTTGCCAAACCGGTTGGAGCGAAGTTCTTCGATCAGCCCGAATATCTTGGATTGAATCATATTGAAAGCAAAACGGTCAAAATGAAAAACGTATTGTCTGGAAGTGGTTACCAGCTGCATCAGGTAACCGTATTCTGCTGACTGTTGAACAAGATGATTGCAGTAATCCTGACTGATCCAAAAGACGAAACGCTGATAGGGTAATTCAGAGTTCAGAATATCCACGTGATGTTTTACTCCGGGTGGAATCAAAACCATATCACCGTTTTTTAACAGATGGGGTTTTTCCGCTATCTCGATGGATACTTCACCGTTTAGAAAAAAATAAAATTCATAATAATTGTGGGAATGATTACCCACTTTTTTCATGTCTTTATCACTGTAATAATAGATTTCAAAATCCTTCGAAAGCATATACTGTCTTGGATTGAAATCCGTCCGAAGATTTTTTTTCATTCTTTTTCCTCCAGACAAACAATAGTTATTCCAAGTATATCAATACACCGCAATTTTTGCAATGAATGCAACAAGCTTTTCAATGTTTTTTTTGTAGCAATTCAATATACTGTTAATTGTGAGATTCATGGTATGCATTTTACATGCGCAGCGACATACAGCACAAAAGTATGAAGGAGATTAACAGTATGGAAATGACGTTAAGATGGTACGGGTCTAAATTTGATACCGTTACATTGAAGCAGATCAGACAGATTCCGGGTGTGAAGGGGGTTATCACCACTTTGTATGATACAGCTCCGGGAGAGGTGTGGAGCAGAGAACGCATTCGCGCTTTGAAGGAGGAGGTTGAGGCAGCAGGACTTCACATTGCTGGAATCGAGAGTGTGAATGTGCACGATGCGATTAAGACTGGTTCCTCTGACAGAGACAAGTATATTGATAACTATATTGAGACATTGGAGCATCTTGGCCAGGAAGATATCCATCTGGTCTGCTATAATTTCATGCCGGTTTTTGATTGGACCAGAACAGAGCTTGCAAGAGTAAGACCCGATGGCTCCACAGTACTCGCTTATACACAGGAAGCTGTGGATGCACTTGACCCGGAGAAAATGTTTGATTCCATTGCAGGTGATATGAACGGAACGGTAATGCCCGGATGGGAGCCGGAGCGTATGGCGCATGTAAAAGAACTCTTCGAAATGTACAAAGATGTGGATGATGAGAAGCTCTTTGCCAATCTGAAATATTTCCTGGAGCGCATTATGCCTGTCTGTGACAAATATGACATCAATATGGCAATTCACCCGGATGATCCGGCATGGAGCGTGTTTGGACTGCCTCGCATCATTATCAATAAAAGGAACATTCTTCGCATGATGGAGATGGTGGATAATCCGCACAATGGTGTGACTTTCTGTTCCGGCTCTTATGGAACGAATCTGGAGAATGATTTGCCGGATATGATTCGTTCCTTGAAAGGCAGAATTCATTTTGCACATGTCAGAAACTTAAAATTCAACACACCCACAGATTTTGAGGAAGCTGCGCATTTGTCCGCAGACGGAACCTTTGATATGTACGAAATTATGAGAGCGTTATATGAGACAGACTTTGACGGTCCCATCAGACCGGATCACGGAAGAATGATCTGGGACGAGGTCGCAATGCCGGGATATGGTCTGTATGACAGAGCGCTTGGAGCGACCTACTTAAACGGTCTCTGGGAAGCAATTGAAAAGTCTGCACATCGCAGCAAGTAAGTGAGGAATTTAGGAGTTTTTGTATGAAATTAAGTAAGAATGGATTGACGGACACTACAATGTGGGAGCAGAAGGGATACCGACTGCCACGATTTGACAGAGAAAAAGCAGAGAGGCTCACACGTGAGAAACCGGTTTGGATTCACTTTGGAGCAGGCAATATTTTCAGAGCTTTTCAGGCAAATCTTGCACAGAAGATGCTGGAACAGGAGGATGCAGACCGGGGCCTGATTGTTGCGGAAGGCTTTGATTATGAAATTATTGAAAAAATGTATCGCCCTCATGACAATTATTCAGTGCTTGTGACGTTGAAGGCCGACGGCAATGTGGAAAAGACCGTGGTCGGAAGTATCATGGAATCCTGCATTCTGGATTCTGAACGAAAAGAAGAATTTGACAGATTAAAAGAGATATTTGCAGCTCCTACCCTGCAGATGGCTACGTTCACAATCACGGAAAAAGGTTACAGCTTAACAGATGCAAAAGGGGAATATCTTCCTGCTGTGAAGGCAGACTTTGCAGTGGGACCCAACAATGCGAAAAGCTATCTTGGAAAAGTTGTCACACTGCTATACCACAGATATAAAAACGGTGCATACCCCATGGCGATGGTCAGCACAGACAACTGCTCCCACAACGGTGACAAGCTGCTTGCCGCTGTGAAAGGATTTGCAGAAAAATGGGTGGAAAAAGATGTGGCTGAGAAAGGCTTTTTAGACTATGTCTGTGATCCGGACAGAGTATCTTTTCCCTGGAGCATGATTGATAAAATCACGCCGAGACCTGACGCATCGGTTGAGGAATTGTTAAAGCAGGACGGACTGGAAGAACTGGAACCGGTTGTGACCGGAAAGAAGACATACGTTGCTCCTTTCGTCAATGCGGAGGAATGTGAGTATCTGGTTATTGAGGATTGCTTCCCTAATGGTCGGCCTGCACTGGAAAAAGCCGGAGTGCTTTTTACTGACAGAGAAACTGTGGAAAAAGTGGAGAGGATGAAGGTCTGCACTTGTTTAAATCCCTTACATACTGCACTTGCTGTTTATGGATGCCTGCTTGGATATACAAAGATATCTGAGGAGATGAAGGATGCGGAATTAAAGAATATGGTGGAGAGAATCGGTTACGTTGAAGGACTTCCCGTGGTGACGGATCCGGGTATTTTAAAGCCGAAGGACTTTATTGATACCGTGCTTCAGGTAAGAATTCCTAATCCGTTTATGCCGGATACACCGCAGCGTATCGCTACAGACACTTCACAGAAGCTGGCGATCCGTTTTGGCGAGACCATTAAAAACTATCAAAAGACAGGCAGAAGCCTTGCAGAGCTAAAACTGATACCGCTTGTTTTTGCTGGATGGCTGCGCTATCTGATGGGAGTGGATGATGAGGGCAATCCATTTGAATTGAGTCCCGATCCTCTACTGGAGGAATTAATCCCGAGGATGGAACAGTTTGAACTGGGTATTCAGTTGGATGAAGACAAGGAGAAGGTTCTTCGCCCCATCCTGGAAAGCGAGACTGTTTTTGGAGTGAATCTCTATGAAATAAATATGGCACAAACCGTGCTTTCCTATTTTGCTGAGCTGCTTGCCGGAAAAGGTGCGGTACGTGCAACATTAAAAAAATATACAATAGAAAAGGAATGTTAAGTGATGAGTA
>JAILPF010000208.1 GCA_024699575.1 Acetatifactor sp.
TAATCCTTGCACGCCATATACCATCTCCTGAATTCAGTATGGGCTTAAGGCACACTTTTACATTGTTCTTATGGGCGTTCTCTATCACAGCCATAAGATCCCTGTCACTTACATCCTTTCCAAACCTGAATCGAATATCCCTACTGAAAACACTGTCCTGCTCAACAGTGAAAGTCAGGCATATCCAGTTAACTCCCGTATCAAATAGACTCTTCTGTGAAAGAATACCTTCTTTTGAACGGTATACTCCATCCCTGCCATCATAACCATATGTAAAACCTTTTATTTCCATAATCTGCTCCTATCCTGCTCCGTGCATCGACTAATTTTATCTATCAATTAGTTATTACTTTCTCCCATTCGGCTTTATATTCATCCGCATTTGCGCAGAATACTCTTTTAAGGTAAGGATAGTACTCCTCAGCAGCCACTACCCTTGAGCCTTTCTGCTTATTGCAATTCTTACACAGTGGAAGGAGGTTTCTTTCATCATCTGCTCCCCCTCTGTATTTAGGCACATAATGGTCTATCGTTGTCTTCTCTAAAGTAATTGGCCTTCCGCACCGAGCACACACTCCATCCGTTTTTCCAAGAACAATACGTTTAATCTCAACTTTTCTTTGCTTCTGCCCCCGCATACACACCCCCGAAAGTATTCACTTCAACGATCACTTCTTGTTCAGCTTGTATACATTCATTATACCCCCAACAGCCCCATTCCTCCCACAAAAGAATCGCTGTTGCTTCAGTGAAACTCGACGTATAATGTAAAAGAGGTAAATGTATATGAAAATAATAAAAGCAAAAGACTATGAAGACATGTCCAGAAAGGCTGCCAACATCATTTCCGCTCAGGTAATCATCAAACCCAACGCCGTATTGGGCCTTGCAACCGGCAGCACACCAATTGGAGTATACGAGCAGCTGATAAAATGGTACCAAAAGGGAGATCTGGATTTTGCAGAAGTATGCACCATAAACCTGGATGAATACCGTGGATTGAAACACAGTGATAATCAAAGCTATTGGTACTTTATGCAGGAGCATTTTTGGAGGCATATCAATATTAACCCGGAAAATGTGCATGTTCCTGACGGATCCAATCTCGATCCTGTTAAAGCATGCAAAGAATACGATGAAATCATCAAACATTCCGGTGGAATTGATCTGCAGTTACTTGGAATAGGCGACGACGGGCATATCGGATTCAATGAACCCGGAGAGGCATTTGAACTTGAAACGCATTGTGTTGACCTGACATATACAACAATTAAAGCCAATGCGCGCTTTTTTGCACGGGAAGAAGATGTTCCGAAGCAAGCTTACACCATGGGAATCAAATCCATCATGCAGGCCAAAAAGATACTGATGGTTGCCAACGGAGCTGGCAAAGCGGACATAGTTCGACGTGCGTTTTACGGACCTGTCACTCCGGAAGTGCCGGCATCTATTTTGCAGATGCACCCTGACTTTACACTTGTACTCGACGAAGCTGCCGCTGCCGCATTATAAGGAATATTGCTCATCTTCGTCATTGGAAGATCTTTATTTGTCCCATTAGGCTTTATATTCATCCGCATTTGCGCAGAATATAATCTTAAGGTAAGGATAGTATCCCGCACATGCGGATTGGTTCACTACCAAGGAATGTGTACTCAATCCCTTCTTTTCTTAATTCTTCCAAGAAGCACTCAAAATATTTCTCTGAAGAGAAAGGCTGCATAAATGCTACAAAGAAATTATGATTAGCGCAGCACACCTCACACAATATATCAGTTATCTTAGACAAAGATGTCATGTAATACATCTCTTCAATATACGGATCTAAAGGCCCCAAGCTTCTATTACCGGGATACGAAACACAGATACTTGCCAGCGCTATATCAGGGGATATCGGTGGAAGCATTCGCTTCAACTGCTTGATTTCCCACATTGAATTTTCTGGCTGCACCTGTAGCATAAGTTGTCCGCGCGCGATTGTACATGCCTTTGTGATATCATCCAGATTTCTGTTTTTAGGAAAATCCAAAACAGCATCACCTACAAAACAGTGGTAGTTATCGCGATTACCCAGGACTGCTTTGTGATCAACGCATACTGAAACAGTTATTGTTTTTTCATTCTCTGGGTCCAGGCGTCTTGCTGCTCTTGCCAACATAACTGATAAGAACACATTGGGACTTCCGTCGACAGACCTACAGTATTGCATTATCTGTGACTCAGGAATTTTCATACAAAAAACTCTTTTCTCACCATGCCCTTCATTTACAAGCCTGAAGAAATCGGGAATCGGCTTTCTCTTGTAAAAAGGAGCCGCTATACCATCGATGTCCAGGTTCTTAAAGGGATTGCCTATTTCAGATTCCGGAATCTCATCTCCGGGTAATCTTATGTCGGCGCTATCAAAGGCTTTTCCGGTAGCCTTTGACAGATATAGATACAATACACTTTTGATGTAGGGAAACACTCCTGCTCCATCTGTCAGAGCATGGGAGATTTCGAATGCCAATCGCTGCCCCTCATACTTCCATGCTGCCAGGTGATAATTAGATACTTCAGAGTTAAAGTTGACCGGATTCCAGGTATTTCTCACCGTCATTGGAAGTTCATTCGGCACAGTAACTACATTCTCACCCTTATATGCAGCTTTGACATAAAAATATGGAAAGCGTACTCGCAGTTCTTCAACTGCTTCAGTCAGGCTCTTCCCATCCACAGGCTCTTTTAATGACATGATTACGCCCATGGTATTGTGCTGCTCAGGATTTGAAAGATTAAGAATTGGTTCGTAGAATTCCATTTTGCTTCCTCAAAAAAAGAATATGTTAAATACTAATTTGAGACATCCTCCATGTAAATCCTATCATCTTTTATACCATCCCAACAACTCGTATTTTTTTATGAGTTATGGGGATGGTATAAGAACAATGCCTTACTATTTTTTTACAATAAGATGTAAAACACCAGTGTCAAATACTTTAATATTTGACACCGCTTTTGGCAGTATATATTCAGACACCAGATATCTGTTTTCGATTTTATAATCTTGGCATCAATATACATCCATTATATCCCCAACACACATACATCTCCTACGGAACATAGACATCATTATGAATAATAGTCCGTAGTTAAAAATTCCTCGCCAGTCCTTTTACGGAACATATACCTTTGTTGAATAAGTTTTTCCGTAGTGCTTTTTCATTTGAGCTTTACATTGCTAATCAATTTACGGTAAAATATCGTTTTTAACTTCTCATTACGTAGCATTTTTCTTATATTGAACAGTTTTAAACCTAATTCTCCATGTCCATTACGGAATATACTTAATATCATAACAATTATTCCGTAAATAATTAAAATCAAAAATCTAAAGCTACGGTATTACTCATAGAAATATAAGATATTACCGTAATCTATGTCATTA
>JAILPF010000097.1 GCA_024699575.1 Acetatifactor sp.
TGTACCGACCCCCAAAAGTTAGACCAAAAATCTAACTTTTGGGGGTCGGTACACGATTGGTCCCTTTATTTTTTACAATATTTTAGTATAACTAAATTATTTAAATATATACCACAATTTTTATTGACTATCTATAATAATGTTTTCCTATTTCTAAAATTGGCTAAAATATTCTTTAGCATTACTAAAGCCAAACTTGGAAAGGAGACTGATTTATGACAGTCGGACAGCGAATCGTACAGCTACGCCATGAAAAAGGGATCTATCAGAAAGAACTCGCTGATTATCTACAGGTTTCCATCGGCACAGTCTCCAACTATGAAAATGGCAGGCACTATCCTGACCCGGCAACCTTATGCAAGCTTGCTGAGTATTTCGGTGTTACCTGCGATTACTTACTCGGTCGAACCACTTTTCGATTCAACCCGGAAATATTATATCAGTCCTTCACAAAAGATTTTACTACTTCCGACTTTGTAAATACTGTTCTTGAGTTGTCTCCACGCAATCGTGGGGCCCTTGTGGACTACGTCAGTCTTCTTAAGCTGAGAAACATGGAGAACAACTCAAACCAATAAGTTCTATTATTATTTTCCAAGCGCCTGCGCAATGTCTTCTCTCATATCGATCACTGCAGCTCTGGAAGCATCTGCATAACCCTGCTCTCCAAAGCTAGCATATTTCTCCTGCTGGTATGCAGCGATAATTCCTCTGGAAGAATTGATAATTGCTCCAAGCCCGTCTTCATTAAAGAAGTGAACCAAATCTGCACCTTTACCGCCTTGTGCACCATATCCGGGCACAAGAATAAATGTCTTTGGCATAATCTTGCGAAGAACTTTACCCTGTTCAGGATAGGTTGCTCCCACAACCGCACCGACATAACTGTAACTGTCTCCCATACATTCTGCACCCCAGGAAGCCACCTGCTCTCCGACAATCTCATAGAGCGGTCTGCCATCAACCAGTCTATCCTGGAATTCACCACTGCTCGGATTGGAAGTTTTTACCAGAACAAAAATACCTTTCTTTTCTTCCTTGCAAACCTTGATAAACGGATTGATGCCATCCGATCCAAGATAGGGATTCACTGTAGCAAAGTCCTCATTCAATCCATAGAATGCGTTAGAACCAACCGAAACCTTTCCCAGATGTCCAACTGCGTATGCTTCGGAGGTAGAGCCGATATCACCCCTTTTGACATCGCCGATAACCACAAGTCCCTTTTCTTTACAGTAGTCAACTGTCTTCTTGAAGGCAACCAGTCCGGGAATCCCAAACTGCTCATACATAGCAATCTGCGGTTTCACAGCGGGAACCAAATCATAGATTGCATCCACAATCCCCTTATTGTACTGCCAGATTGCCTCTGCTGCACCCTCAAGAGTCTCACCAAACTCTGCGAATGCGGCTTTTTTAATATGTTCCGGAACATATTTGAGCATCGGGTCAAGTCCCACAACAATCGGTGCATTCGTCTTCTGAATCTTTTCAATCAATCTGTTAATCATATTTTTCTCCAAACTTTCTCATATATTTTTATCTGGTAGACAAAAAAATCTGCTCGCGCTTTGCTTTTTCGTCATCCGGATAATTTTTTAAGTAATTGTCCATCAGGACCGCCGCCTTTTGATACTCCCCCAAATACTCATACACAACGATTTCGTTAAATGACAACGTCTGCATAATCTCGCAGTTCTCCACCTGCATCCCGTTCTGCAATGCAGTCAGTGCCTGCTCATAGTTACCCCTTGCCATCTCACATAAGCCCAATTGGTTATAGATTTCCGCACATTGCGGATTCGTGGCAAGATAGTTATTATATACACTTGCGGCATAATTGTAATCACCGGTCGCCTCATATGCTTTGCCCAGATATAAGTAGCTTTCTGCTCCACCCTTTTCTCTTGCATCCTCCAATGCAAGATATGCCTTCTGATACTCTCCCAGATAGTAGTAAATACGCCCCTTATCATAGGAATTCATCTTGCTTTCTCCGGTAGTCAATGCGTCCTGCAGGTATTCCTGCCCTGCCTCCTTATATCCGCTGTCGGCAAGCACCTGATAGATTTCTACCAACCGGTCATAATTAGCTGGCTCGAGCAGACGAAGCTTATCAAAATCCTGCTTGGCATCTTCGTAATCATCCAGAGCAAGAAGAACACTTCCCCTTAAGAATAAGGCATCCTTCTCCTCCGGCCTGAGAGCAAGAATCGCATCATAAATGTCCTTGGCTTCTTTCGGGCATTCACTTTTGATATAGGCAGCTGCCATATAATAATTGACATCGAAATCCATTTCCTGTATCAGGCCATCACTTTTCGCCAGGGAAGACTGAAAGGAAAGGATTGCCTGTTCATAATCCGTCAGACCCATATAGGCAATCCCTCTGCCTCTTTCAATAAGTCTTTCATTTTCCGAACGTGCCGCCGCTTCCTCAAAGGCTTCCAAAGCACCTTGATAATCCAGCTGTTTAATTAACTGCATTCCATCATTTATCTTTTCATTATCGCTTCCGCAACCGGTCAGGGTCATTGCCACTGCCATGCATAGAAGCCTATGTGCTTTTTTCTTCCCCTTTGGTCTCAACATCCGTACATGTACCTTTCCTGCTTCTTTCAGTCTGCTTCTGTGGTAATCATGTCCAAATTATTCAGAAAGCTGAGATGTACAATGAGGGCATCTGGTTGCCTCGATGGCAATCTCACTTCTGCAGTAAGGACACATTTTCACTGTTGGAGCTGCTTCCTCCTGTTCCTCTTCCTTACGTTTCACTTTGTTACCAAGACTGTTGATTCCCTTTACAAGACAGAAAATTACAAGTGCGGTAATCAGGAAATTAATTACAGCTGTAATAAAGTTACCATACATTAAGACAGGAGCGTTTTCGCCGGAACCAAGCTTCACTGTCAGATTGCTGAAATCTGTTCCACCAAAAATTGCCAGGATTGGCGAAAGAAGATCTTCATTCAAAGAAGTCACAATAGCGGTAAAAGCCCCGCCGACAATAACGCCGACTGCCATATCCATCACATTACCACGCATAATAAACTGTTTAAATTCGTTGATAAACCCCTTACTCTTACTCATTTCCTCATTCTCCTCCACGTTAAAATTTGCCGGCTTTTGTCCTTTGTGCCAACAAATTTATAGTATCACAAGTTAAACCCTGTCGCAAGTTCTTGTAGCTTTTTTCAAAAGAGGGTATAATGCATACTGTAAACGACAAACAGGTGTAAAGGATTCTGATTATGCAGCGAATCAACGAAGATATCAAGTCAGGGGATTTCAAACATATTTATCTTCTCTACGGGGAAGAACATTACCTGAAAAGACAATATACCGACAAGTTAAAATCCGCCCTGTGTTCTGAGGGCGACCAGATGAATACTCACTTTTTCACAGGCAAAGACATCTCTGTAGGCGAGATTATCGACCTTGCGGAAACTCTGCCGTTTCTCGCAGATAGACGTGTGATTTTCATCAGCGACAGCGGACTCTTTAAATCCGGTGGAGAACGGATGGCAGAATACCTGTCCGACCCAAACGAAACCAGTTTCTTTGTTTTTACAGAAAGTGAAATAGATAAACGGAGTAAATTGTACAAGACCGTCCAATCCAAGGGATGTGCCGTTGAATTTGGAGCTCAGGATGAGTCTACCTTGAAACGCTGGGTTGCAGGTATTTTAAAAAGGGAAAACAAGCGGATTACAGAAAGTACAGTCCAACTATTCTTAACCAAAACCGGAACCGACATGGAAAACATTCACACAGAGTTGGAGAAACTAATCTGTTATTGCATGGACAGAGACGTGGTTACCGACGAGGATGTAAATACCATCTGCACCAACAGAATCAGCAATCACATTTTCGATATGACCGAGGCAATCGCAAAAGGTGAGACCAAAAAAGCTTTAGATTTATATTATGATTTACTGGCTTTAAAGGAGCCTCCCCTGCGAATTCTGTTTTTGATTTCCAGACAATACAACATGCTTCTGCAGGTAAAAGCCATGAAATCAAAGGGGTTTGATAACAAAGCAATCGGTCAGGCAGTGGGACTCCCACCTTTCGTAGTAGGCAAGTACATTTCTCAGGCAGACCGTTTTAAAACATCTGAATTGAAACAATCCGTCACCGCATGTGTGGATGCGGAAGAGGCTGTTAAAACAGGCAGAATGAATGATCTGATGAGTGTGGAACTGTTAATTATGTCCGGGAAATAGCTGATTTTGATTATCTTGTAGACGGCCGTTTCAATAATTTTAGTCTGTTAGACCTCACTTTATTGCCTTTTTCTATCTTCAAGCCTTTAAAAATTGCCATTGTTCAATAAATTAACCGTTATAAACATGTTATTATTGCTCCTCATCCGTTACACTGCCTAATCAAAGGACAAAAAGGCAATAATCCTACTGAGAATTCCTTGATTTATTGCTTTACACCGGGTCTTTGCAACTAAACCCTCAGCTCTTCACATCCTAATACCCTAGCTCTTCTCTCAATCTTTGAATCATTTTTCTGATTGTCTTGGTATTTAAAGGGAACTTTCCTGTTTCAAACGTCCAAATCAGTGAATCAGGCTGATAATAATCTGCTGCCTCATAATTACGGATTTTAGCCCAAGCATTATTTCTGTACTCCATATCATCCATCATCCCAAAATGCTCCCAGTAGATTTCTCGCCTTTTCCTGATATTTAACAAGGTAAAATCCGGGTGAACAATTCCATTTTTCAGTTTTAAAGGCTTTTCATAATGAAATGGTATTTTCATTTCGTCAAGGATATCTGCAAGGATTACTTCTGATTTTGATCTGACTCTTAACCCTTGTCTTGTAAAAAATTCAGGTATATTTTCTCGAAATGGCAAACTTTTATATTCTTGCTTTTTCCAATTGGCAAGATAATCTTCATCCGAGATATGAGGAATTGTGACCAATTCCCTTTTACCGGGGGACATCGTTTCTAATACTTGTTCATAAAGTTTCTCACATCCCAAGTCCTTGTATCTTGCCAGTACCTCCTTGGCCTCTTTCAAAGCTTTCATCAGTTGTTCATCATATTCAATTTGCGCAAGCGTTTCTGCCACCTCTATATGCTTCTTCCTAATATACTCACCATTTGTATCCGAGCCGCGCATCCTTTTATAATATTGATAGCCTCCTGCATGCTTGATAACATGCAGTCTTTCCCCTTCTTGTACAAGTTTTTTTCGTTCTTCCAATTCCGTCCAAACACTTTGCATGCTGTCTTCTAAAACTTTGATTTCACAGGATAACTCGTTTTCACTTAATAATTTCACGCTTTCATTCCTTTCTCATGTAAAAAAACATCCTCCATACCATAAGCGACGTCACCTAAAACCTATTGCTTTAGCCATGACTTCACTTTATCCTCATTAAAACTGCTCCCTCCTCATCCGTGCGGCGGATTTCACACTCAAGCATCTGCAGGCGTTCAATTAATTCCGGATGAGGATGTCCATAGCGGTTCTTCTCTCCGCAGGAAATTACAGCATATTGGGGGCGAATCTGTTGCAAGAATTCCTGGCTTGTCGAATAACCGGAGCCATGATGTGCCACCTTTAGCACTGTGATATCCGTTGCATTTATACGCTTCAATTCAGACAAAAGCTGTTGTTCCCCTTCCCCTTGTATGTCACCGGTCAGTAACACGGAGAGTTCTCCACCTTTCTTTGTTTGATTCCGCATGCTGATTAAAAAACAAAGAGAACCTGCATTAGAATCCTCCGGCACACACTCTGTAGCAGGGTGCAGGCATCGGATGGAAAAGGTCTCCTTTTGATAGCAAAAGCCCTTTGACAGATAGGAAATCTTTATCTGATTCTTGTAATCTATCTTCTTTGTCATATCCAGAAACTGCTCTTTTTTCCCCTCCGCATCCTCATCTTTCATTTTCCCCAAATCTGCCAGAAAAATCTGACCGATTTTCAGATGTTCCTTCTGTGCATTCTCCAAAATCTCCACAATTCCATTGTAATGATCCGCATCGAAATGAGAAATAAATATACCATCCAATCTGCTTATCCCATAATATTTCAAATACGGAATCAGAATTTTGCTCCCCACGTTCTGTTTCGAACTGCTTCCGCAGTCAAACAAGAAAGTCTCTCCTCCATTTCCTCTGACCACAATGCAGTCCCCCTGCCCCACATCCAAAAAGGACACACTGTTGACGCCGACAGGCCGAATAGCAAAAACTGCGACAAGCAACATTGTTGCCCCGATTCGCAATGCCCTGCCTCGTCCGGACTTATAATGCGCATCCCACTTATGTTTTCTCTTCACATGCTCTGCAATGATAATAATAACAGTGAGTCCCGCTATATATATTGTCAGTTGCCACACGGCAGGTCTACCCGGATTCCAGCTTCGAAAGGGAAGCCTGTCAAGCAGCTTACAGAGTTCTTCATATGTTTTCAGTATCAGGCAGGGAATCCTCCCTAGATATCTGCCTCCCGGTAGCAACATTGCCACCAGTCCCATAACTGTCATCCCGCTCATCAGGGGCAGAACCATCAGATTTATGAGCACAGAAAGCACCGGCACTTCATAATAAAACCATAATTGTACAGGAAGAGTTGCCAAAGTGATGGACATTCCAGCACCCAGACTGTCCACGTTTTTCTTTACCCATTTCTTTTGTGTCTCTTTCCGGTAAAACAGTGCCGGAAACACCACGCTGATTCCCAAAATAGATGTCAAGGACAATAAAAACCCCGCTGATTCCAACCTTCCGGGATTTTGCAAAACCATAAGCAGCACGACGAACCCAAGTGCAGTCTGCATATCATAGGTTCTGCCTACGCAGATTCCAAGCATCCGCATCAGGTACATACCGATAGCTCGACAGGCAGACACACTCATGCCGGTCATGATTCCATATCCTGTCAGCAGGACAGCTCCTGCGATTGCTGCAATCCACATGGGCACCCGAAGCTTTCTAAGCAGATGATAAAATCCCATGCCCAAGAGGGATATGTG
>JAILPF010000140.1 GCA_024699575.1 Acetatifactor sp.
CAGTTAGTCCTGTTCCGACTACCGTGATAAAAAGAGTGTTGAAAAGATATCTTCCAAAGATAATCGTGGATTCCGAAATGATGACGGACAGATCAAAAAAGTTATTTAAAGTAGGATTCTGAACAAAAAGTCTCGGCGGAAACAGGAAAATCTCACTGGTTGGTTTGAATGCAGCATTTACAGTGTAGACAAGCGGCCACAGGCTGGCTACACCCAAAATGCTTAGAAAAAGAATCAGTACAAGATCCATGGCTACACTTCTGTTTTTTCTCTTGAATTTGAACCTACGCCATTTTTTATGGATAAAATCAAAAAAAACTTTGAATATCACCAATTAAGATGCCACCTTTCTTAGTAATTTTTGAACAATGATATTGATAAACAACATCATAAAGAACAAAATCGTTGCTATCGAACAAGCATAGCCCATTTCATACCTTAAATTACCGTAATCATGCAGATGGGTCAGGATGGTATGCCCTGCGTAATCCACCGACGGGAAGCCTACCAGATCGAGAGAAATACCCGACACAGACAAGGAACCGGTTATCTGCATCACTGCGCCAAACATCAACTGCGATTTCATCTGTGGCAGGGTAATAAACCACAGCTCCTGCCACCTGTTCCTCACTCCATCCACTGCACCGGCTTCATAGAGGCTTTTATCCACATTTTGAAAGCCCGCTATGAACGCCAAAAAGCTCACTCCGATGCTGAGCCAGAGTTGTACGCCTATCAAAATTGGCATGATATAGTCTGCTGTTGCAAACCAGAGAATCGGTTCACTGATAATCCCCATTTTCAATAAAATCGCATTGGCATAACCGTAGGAATCCGACGAAAAAATCAGTTTCCAGATCATATATGCTCCACCTGAAATAGAAGGCGCATAGAAAACCAACGTCATAACTGCCCTAATTTTCGGTGGCAGCTCATTGATAATCCATGCCAGCAAAAAGCAAAGTAGGTAGCTCACCGGCCCTGTTACAATCGCAAAAAGCAATGTATTTTTTATCGCAATCAGGAATACGGAATCGTAGGCAATCAGATTGATATAATTCTTCAGCCCGACAAATTTCGGGAACTCCAATAAGTTGTATGAGGTAAAGCTAAGGATGATTGAAATGACCACCGGTATAAAAGTAAATATTGTGAACAGCAGAAAGAACGGTGCCATTAAAAGATATTTTTCCTTATGTACTCTCCATATTTCTTTTAATTTCATTCGTTTTCCTCTCCTTCACTTACTACAAGTCCAAACTCCTCTCGTTTCTTGGTCAGTTCGGCATTAATCTCCTTGATGTTGAAATACAAGGTTTCCCTGGGATTCAATCCGCCTGTCACCACATCCTTAAATGCATAATCCATCATTCTTGTGGTCATATAGTGTCCCGGAACCGGAGGAATACTCACCGTATTGTCAAACTGCTCTAACAGTATCTTGAGATTGGTCGATGACCACGGAAGCTTCTGAAGCACTTCCCGGTTTGCCGAAGCATATCTTGCTGAGCTTCCCAGTAACGCTTCTATCTGACCTGCATATCTTGCCTGCACATCGCTTGACAGCCACCATTTCATAAATGTCCACGCCTGTTGGGTCACTCCGTGTTCCACTGCCGCATTGAGCATAGCGCACTGGACAGTAGAAGCAGCCACCGGATGATAGATCGTGCCGTCCTCATTTTCCACCCCGGGAACAGGAGCAAAGGACCACAAGCCTTTTATCTCAGGTGCCAAAAGCTCAAAGGTGTTAAACGTGGTATAATCCGCTATTCCAATGGGAACCTCCCCGGTTCGGAATCTGTTGGCAAAATCAATGGAAACCGGCAATTTATATGCGGTGAAAAAATCTGTGAGTTCCTTAAAGGTCTCCATAGCAACCTTGTCAGACAACCCACTTTTTATCCCATAAAGATTTCCTTCCCCCGCATATAGGTCTGCGCCGTTTTGTAAGAGCAGCGTGGTAAGCAACGCACTTTCCGGAAGATACGCATCATAATGATTCATCTGCAACACGGAAATCATGGACTTAAATTCATCCCATGTTCTGGGCGCTGTAAGCCCCAGACTTTCCAAAATGTCTTCCCGGTAAAACATCATATAGAAATTCTCGGTTTCAGGAAGTCCATAAACTCCTTCCTGATAGGTTACTCCCCTTAGAATATTCTCGGAATATGTGGAAGACACCTGCTCATAGTCCGCAAGCTTCGACAAATCTACCAATGCATTTCGCATGGCAAAATCCATCATCTTGGTCTGGTCAATGCTCAGAATGACATCCGGTCCGACCCCGGCCAGCGTGGACGGAAGCACCACGTCCAGCGGCACCAGCTCCAGGTCAATTCCAATTCCATACTTGGAGGAAAACTCCTCATCAATCAACCTTCTTAATATCTGTGCCTGATCTCGGCCGGAAGGAATCCAAACCTTAACGGCTTCAGCAGTTTGCTGCTCCTCTTCCTCATCCATGTAGATCTGTGTATTGTCCACAAAGAAGGTTGCAAAAAATCGAGCCATATTGTTGTTCCACTTGTGAAACGTCGTTGCAGTGGCTGCCTTAGGTTGTTGCTCCTCTCCACAGAGTACGATGTAATCCATCTCTAACGGCATTTCCGAAATCTGTATCAACCAAGTGGCAAGGGAGGTGATGTTGGATTTAAAGGAGCCCAGTTCCCCGGCCACAGCTATTTTGTCCGGTTCTTCCAAAAGCATATCCAACTGGACAAGTATCTTTTCCACAAGGTTCGAATTCTCACCCTTCTCCCCTGTAATTTCCAGAAGACTTTCCAGCACCCCCGCTAATCGATCCCTTTCTTCCTGAATCGTCGGCACATACTCCGGCAGCTTCTTTACCACCTCATAATCCACATATTGATCCGGAACCGTTCCCGTAATTCTGATAATCTGTCTGTACAGGTCATTTAAAACCCTGACACTCTCACTTACTTCCGAGTAACACTCCCCAAACTGACCAAGAACAACCTCCAGGGAGATTACATTTGATCCTTCCACTAAATAAACATAATAACCTGGAAGATAATTTCGCATTTTGGTGCTATACTCGAATTTCAGCTCGTTTGCCTCATAAAACGGCACTCGGCCATTCACTTTCAGTTTTCTGTAGGAAGTAACCCCTCTGCTGATGCTTTGTTTTCCTTTAAAGCACAGCTGATAAAGTCCTTCCTTGGGAACGTCAATCATCCATTCTATTGCTTCGCCGGAATACTTCCAGGAAGAACCGCCTATGGTGTTATAAACCACATTGTATGGATGGTATGGCTCGATTTCCGGATCTGACGCGTTATAATTGATGTTGATGGAAGCGGAGGAACGTCTCACTTCAAGGGTTCCTTGATCCGTTCTCTCACATTGAAAATA
This sequence comes from Acetatifactor sp., assembly GCA_024699575.1. GTDB lineage: Bacteria > Bacillota > Clostridia > Lachnospirales > Lachnospiraceae > Acetatifactor. The sequence goes on from JAILPF010000140.1 coordinate 3,379, forward strand.
AAGGGGGGCTCCATTATATTTTTGTTTGTCCGCATTCCTTCTTAAGTATTCTTCG
>JAILPF010000159.1 GCA_024699575.1 Acetatifactor sp.
TGCACCAACACTTAATTGTCACACACAGACAACTCTACGGTAATCAGAAGCAATCCAGCATGGACTGGGTACCATATCTGACAGCCATTTCCAGAAAACCACGTTCTCTGTTCAATAGCGGGTTGTTTGATATGATGCCGGAAAATATGAAGCGTTATATGAAGCTTTGCAGCAGTTCAGACCGTGGAACCGTACTGATAGTACTGGCAGAGCTGACGAACCGTACCGGTTTTGACAGCGCCCTTCAGACAGTTGACCAGGCGTTGCTCTATCAGGTAAAGGATCCTGACAGTCTGAAAAATCTGTATCGCCGGCTTTATGCTGATGTTCCGGAGTTGCCACCGCTTCCACAACAGAACGGAGTCCCCCAAATCGTACAGATGCCCGTAGACCTATCCTCGTATGACAAACTCCTTCGAAAAGGAGGTCGTAAAGGAGGTGCCGTAAATGGATGACTATAAAGATGCCATTGCATCCTGTTGTAAACAGTTGAGGATTTCCGCAAATCTTGTGGAAAATGCAATGATTCAGACCGTTGGGAGCCATCAGGAATACCTGTATCATCTCCTGAGGGATGAAATACAGTATCGTAAATCCACAAGGGTTGCAAAGTTGATTAACACGGCAGGATTTCCGCTGCAGCACAGCTTTACATCCTTTGATTCCAGCGAAGTACAGTTTCCCGCAAGTGTCACTGTTGAAAGCCTTAAGGAACTGGATTTTTACCATGCAGGAAATAATCTTGTAATGTATGGCAGCACGGGAACCGGGAAAACGATGCTGTCCATTTGTATCGGTATGGAGGCATGTCAAAAAGGGATTCCGGTAAAATTCTTCCGTACAGCGGCACTGATCAACCAGCTTTCCGAGGCACAGGAACATGGAACACTGTCCCAATTTCACAAAAGGATGGATAAAGCAGAGATCATCATTTTGGATGAATTTGGCTATGTCCCTTACAACAGAACCGGTTCACAACTGCTCTTTGATTATCTTTCCGAGATTCATGAAAAGAAGGTCATCATACTGAACACGAATCTGGAATTCTCCAGATGGGTAAATGTCCTGTATGACGAGCAGATGACGGCAGCACTTGTGGGACGTCTGATGCACCACTGCCATTTGATTTTGTTCCCCGGCGAAAACAACCGCCTTCGCGAATCAAGCATCAATGAGCTTTTCGCTTCCCGGAAGGGAGGTGCATAGGATGGTCGAAGATGAATTTATCAAGGTTCAGGATCAGACCGATTGTCTCCATGATTGCCCTACAGTGTACGATTTCCTAAAGCTTACTGATGAGATGGTCAAAACCATTATTGGATTGGATGAGGAACTCGTCCGTTGGCGTCAGGTTCTTATCAAGTATCTGCCACCGGAATGGGCTGAAGGTCTTCGTCAGGATATCTTCAATAACACATCACGTTGCTTTGAAGGTGAATCTGCATATGATCTATATGTGAAACTGGTCTATGGCGGTGTGGACCCCCAACAAGAGGATTCTCTAACCGACCGCATTCATCGATTGGCAAATGGAACCGATGAAACCAGCATTACATATCTGTAACTGAAAACATAAGTATGTCTGCAACGACATTTCTCCGGCGTAGAAACTACGCTGGAGAGACTTGCAAAAATGAGGAATTTCCCGCTGCAACTTTTGGGAAAGCATCCTGCAATTTTAGGTATTTAGGGCTTGCAAAAAATACACGTATCCACATGGGAGAATGGAGAACGAAATACGATAATCGGGATACGATGGATGGAGTCCAGTGGTCCGTGGATATCGAGTATGAAAATGATATGAAACCGACGCATTATTGGGGAAGTAACAAATTCCCCTACAACTTCGACAGATTTTTAGAAATTATGGAAATGGAGTGAAACAATTGGGAAATCATAGTGGATATTGCAGGAATTGTTTAGTGCTTACTTTTCTATAGTACAATGAATGGATGATTACAGAAATGAAAAATGAGATCGTATTATTTACAGATGAAGAAAAAAATATAGAAGTGCAGGTGAGTCCTGATCAGGAGACAGTTTGGCTGACACAGAAACAAATGGGAGATTTGTTTGAAGTAAAACAGGCTACAATCAGTGAACATATTACAAATATTCTTGCCTCTGGTGAGCTTGATGAGACTTCTATCGGTTTTTCCGATAAAAGTTCGGGAGGAAGAAAACCGAAGATTTACAATC
>JAILPF010000181.1 GCA_024699575.1 Acetatifactor sp.
TCGCTTCATAGCACTTCGAAATATCCCTTTAAACAGTGGTATCGAAATGATGACGTCAGACTACCAGGGCAATATGTGGTTTGCTTCCTCCACACAGGGAGTTATGAAGCTGGTTACCAATAACTTTGTGAATCTGACAAAAAACACTGAAAGCGGTGGAACAGTGACAAATGCTGTGTGTGTCCATAAAGATAAGCTTTATATAGGGACGGACAAAGGATTAATGATGATTGGAAAAAACGGGGAAGCAGTTGATAATCCGTTGACCGGATATTTGAAAGATATCAGGATCCGCTGCATTAAAGAGGATACAATCGGAAGACTGTGGTTCGCTACTTATACGAACGACAAGGGATTGGTCTGCCTATGGCCCAATGGAACGATTGTAGCATTTACCGAGTATACAGGGCTGCCGGATAATCAGGTCAGATGTGTTTCAATCACTTCGTCCGGAGATGTGATCGCGGGCACAAATAAGGGGCTTGCCATCATTAAAAATGGTGTGATTACAGACACAATCGGTACGGAGGAAGGCATTAACAACACGGTCCTTTTAACAGTAGAAGAGATGGATGACGGAGCGATTCTGGCGGGCTCAGACGGAGATGGGCTTTATAAAATCGAAGGAAAAAAGGTTACCAGAATCGGGCGGGAAGAAGGGCTTACCAGCGACGTGGTTATGAGAATCATCAAGGATGCAGAGCATGATGTATACTGGATTGTTACCTCCAATTCCATAGAATATATGAAGAACGGTCGTATTTTTCAGGTTACGACATTTCCATATAATAACAATTATGACATGGTGCTTGATGATATGGGGAACGCCTGGGTTATGTCCTCCTATGGCGTTTATGTGTTGAGTGTTGATGAGATGCTTCGGGATAATATTACAGAATATAGACTGTTTACGGTAGAGAGTGGTCTCCCGTATGCAATCACCAGTAATTCCTACAGTGTCAAGGATGAGGACGGTAATCTGTATATGGCAGGTCGTGACGGTGTCATTCAGGTGAATGTAAATCATTTTTTTGAAGTGAATGAACCGATTCAAACTTCTGTGAGATCCATATATTGTGATGATGAGCTGATACTGCCGAATGAGGAAGGCATGTATAGAATACCGGCATCGGACGGACGTATACAAATTTCGGCATCCGTCATGGACTATACGCTGATGAACCCTATGATACATCTCTTCCTGGAGGGTGGAAAGGATGATGGTATCACTGCACTCAAGAGTGATCTTTTATCTTTGGATTATACAGGACTGCCCTATGGAAATTATATTTTACATATACAGATTCTGGATAAAATCACAGGAGGTGTGCTTCAGGATGATGCCTTTACGGTGATAAAGGCACCTAAATTGACAGAGCTTTTGATTTTCAGACTTTCCATCCTTGGACTTTTAGCTTTTGCAGTGGGATTAATTGTATGGAGAGTAATGAAAACGACAATTGTCAGCAGACAGTACGATGAGATTCGAAAGGCGAAGGAGGAAGCGGAACAGGCCAATCTTGCAAAATCCAGATTTTTGGCGAACATGTCCCATGAAATCCGTACACCAATCAATACCATCATGGGCATGAACGAAATGATTATGAGAGAAAATGCGACAGGAGTGCCCAAGGGATACTATCTGTCAATGTTCAACTATTCCATGGATATACGAAATGCCTCGGAATCATTGCTGGGACTTGTCAATGATCTTCTTGATATGTCTAAAATTGAATCCGGTAAGATGCATCTCGTGGAGCAGGAGTATGATGTGCAGGACATGCTGCGTTCCATCGTTTCCATGATACGGGTACGAAGCACGGAGAAGGAACTGAGTTTTGATGTTGTTATTGATGAGATTCTGCCGAGGAGAATGTATGGTGATGTGGGTAAGATGAAACAGATTGTGTTGAATCTCCTTACCAATGCAGTGAAATATACGAAAAACGGTGGTTTTTGTCTGAGTGTGTCCATGGAAGAACGTAATAATGATATCGCAGACCTGCGCTTTTCTGTAAAAGATACGGGTATGGGAATTAAAGAGGAGGATATGGAAAAGCTTTTCACCGCTTATGAACGTTTGGATGAAGAGAAGAACAGCGGAATACAGGGAACGGGGCTGGGACTTGATATCTCCAGAAGATTTGCAGAACTGATGGGAGGCAGGCTTTGGTGTGAGAGTGTTTACGGAGAAGGCTCGGAGTTTATTCTGACCTTGAAGCAGAGAATTGTTGACGAAACGCCTCTGGGAATTTTTGTAGAGCATGATGCAGGGGCGGCAAAGGGACAGTATGTTCCAAAATTTGTAGCACCGGGGGCAGATATCCTTGTAGTGGATGATAACCCGATGAACCTCAGTGTTTTCAAGGGGCTTTTAAAGGCAACCAAGGTGTTCGTCACCACATCAACCAGTGGCGAGGACGCACTGGATAAGATTAGAGATACTCGTTTTGATGTGGTATTTCTGGATCATATGATGCCGGGAATGGATGGAATAGAAACGGTTCAGAGAATACGTGAGATTTATCCGGATCTCCCGGTATATGCATTGACAGCCAATTCCACTGCCGGAGAGGATTTCTACAAGTCTAAGGGCTTCAACGGGTATCTGTCAAAGCCCGTTGAGAGTGAGGTTCTGGAAAAAACAATTATGTTGCATCTCCCGGAGGAAATGATGGAAAAACCGGCTAAGGAAGATGTGGTGGAGGAACTGCGGGAATTGCCGGAAAACAAACTTTGGCTTAATGATGTCAAAGGGATTACAGTGGAAGAAGGAATTAAAAATTCAGGAGGTATCTCTAATTATTTATTTTCACTTAATCTGTTTTTGGACACCATTGATGAAAATGCAAAAGTAATCAGCGATGCATATGAGAGTGGAAACATCAGACTGTATACGATTAAGGTACATGCGCTGAAAAGCTCGGCGCGTATCATTGGAGCAACGACTTTATCAAAGCTGGCAGAACAGTTGGAGGATGCGGGAAAGCGGCAGGATGTAGATTTTATTCATCAAAATACAGGAGACATGATGACGCAGTATCTTGCTTTTTCAGAGAAGCTGGAAAAGCTTCATGCCAATGAAAGGTCTACAGAGAATCTGAAAATGATTTCGGAGGATGAGCTTCGTGAGGCATATGAAGCGCTGACAGAGGTGATTTCACAAATGGATTATGATTCTGTGGAGATGATTATGAACCAACTTTCGGAATACGCTCTTCCGGAGGAGGATGCAAAGAAAATGGAGCAATTGACCAGAATGCTCAAGAGCTTTGATTGGGATGGAATGGAAGAACTAATCAATCAACCAACGTAAAATAACAGGGAGTGAATAAACGATGTTTTATTTCATCAAAACTTATCAACTGGATATTATGCTGGCACTTTCCGCAGCCTGCGCTACTTTTGCGTTGCTGTTATTTTTTACGAAGTCCATCACGAGAAGAAGGAGATGGATTCTGATTTTTATGGAGGTGGTTGCAACAGCCCTTCTGTTTTTTGACCGCATGGCATATCTGTATTCGGGAGATATGAGCCATACCGGTTATATCATGGTCCGACTCAGTAATCTGCTTGTGTTCATTCTGACTTCCGCAATTGTGTTTGGGTTTAATCTATATCTGGTGGATTTGCTTGCGGTGGAGGGAAATGTGACGGCAATTCCCAAGAGATTAATGTTTGTGGGAATTGCTGCTTTGTTGGCAATGCTTTTGGTTGTAATTGCCCACTATACCGGGTTGTATTATTATTTTGACGAGCAGAATGTCTATCATCGTGGCCCGGGATTTTTGATCAGTTATTTCATACCTGTGGTTGGACCACTCATACAGTATACGGTGATAAAACAGTATCGAGGGGCGTTTAGCCGTTTGATTTACATCTCTCTCGTATTATATATATTTGTCCCGATTGCAGTTGGCGTTATACAGATTTTTGCTTATGGGATATCGATAGTCAACATGGCTATGGTGTTAGTATCTATTTTGCTCTACATTTTTACTTATCTGGATATTAATGAAACGGTTGCCAGGGTTCATCAGAATGAGATGGTGGAATTAGAGAAAGAAAAGAAGAGCATGAAGCGCCTATTTGACCAGACGGCAACAGCTTTTGTGACAGCTGTAGAGAAAAAAGATGCATATGCGCAGGGACATTCCAAGAGAGTGGCACAACTTGCAAGAAGGATGGCTGTCTCGCTTGGAAAAGATGCGGAAGAGTGCGATAAAGTATATTATGCAGCCTTGCTTCATGATATCGGTATGATTGGTATACCGGACAGTGTTGTTGAGAAGACAGAAGAGTTAAGTGTAAGAGAAGCTGAAATCATTAAGCAGAAGCCGCAGATAGGCGGGGAGATTCTTTCGCGCATTACGGAGTATCCCTATCTGAGAGAAGGAGCACATTATTATAAGGAAAGATACGATGGAACCGGGTACCCTGAGGGACTGAAAGGAGAGAAAATTCCGGAAATTGCCAGAATTATAGCGGTATGTGATGCCTATGATAATATGACAATGAAAAAAAGAAATCACAATCCCCTCCCTTATCAGACCGTGCGGGAAGAATTTGTGAAACAATCCGGAGCCAGGTTTGATCCGGAAATGACAGAAATCATGATTCGGATTCTGGATGAGGAGAATGCCATTAAGATGGAGGCTGAGCTTGCACAGGTTGAAAAGGATTTGGTGTGCGGGCGATATAAAGAAACTGTTTCCACGGGCGTTGAGGTGACAGAGCAGATTACAAAGATTCAATTCCATGTTGAACTGTCAAAGGAAGAACAGGGTGTTTTTTCAGCGCCATCCATTCTTTTGTTTGACTCCTATGACAGACATATGCATGACAATTTGAAAGCAATCGAGGCGTATCGTTATATAGAGTACGGAGAAGTCTGGTTTGACGGTCATTATGTTTCCACCGACGCAAGGAACATGGAGGTTCAATGTGTGCAGAAAAGGGAAACTCCGGATTCCCCTGACCCAAGGACTGTGGAGACAGCGGAGGAACGATATCTCATCAGTGCTGCTAGATATGAAGACCATATGTCGATTCATATGGAAAGCCCCGAAGGTAAAATGGAAATTGTTGTGGCACTTCCGGACAGAACGAAATCAGCGTATATAGGGATTACCGGAGAAAATTGTCATATCAAAGATATCACAGTTCAACAGACGAATGAAAGGGTCGGTGAGGGAGATATCAGAAAGATTGCTGATGAGGTAAGCTTTATCGACCGGATGGAGGCTGATTTGGAGAATGTCCAAGTGGACCGCCATCGCTCTGCGTCAACGAAGGGAGTATTGGTGGAAGAGGAGCTTAGGATTGATTTTCATACCATGAGTCTGCCGTCTGCAAATCTTGTATGGCATTGTCCGTACCTTGTCCTTTTCTATTCCAATGACGGAAGAATCGGGGGAGGGGACTATCGGGAATATGTTTTGATCAAGCTAAACGGCGAAATGTCAGGTGATGACAAATTTTGCGAAAACAAATTTTCTATGAAAAAGAAGGATACGTTTCCAGGGTGGGAAGTATGGAAAGAAAAGAATAAAGAGGGTATGGAATGCTGTGTCCGGTTTCTAAAAAAAGGTAACAAAATCACATTAAATACTGAGAATTTGGGCCTTGCAATTGAAAATACCACGATTCTAAAGGAGGGTGCAAGAGAAGTTTATGCTGCTCTTACCGGAGATCAGGTGGCTCTTACAGATATCAGAATC
>JAILPF010000190.1 GCA_024699575.1 Acetatifactor sp.
TCGCTTCAGCATCGATTTTCCATCAAATTTTTTCGCACGAAATACAAAGTTTATTCTCTATTGACGAATATCATCCTTCATTCGTATAACATAATCAACAGAACCCGACACGCCTCTCATTATGATGCGGATCACGTCGGGTCATTTTTTGTTAAAAATTCAGGCAGACTGTTATTGAGCAACAACCAAAAAGAGGCCCAGTTCCGGTTACTGAAAAATCCTGATGAATAAGGGCATTGGCAATAGATTCTCGTATTGCTATAACAGGATAAGGCAACACCGTTGTTCTTAATCCGGTTTCAATCTCTTCCTTTGATGGTAACAATGCAACGGCGAACCTAATAAGTTCATCAAAGCGAATAGCATATCCTTTATTGATTCCTTTTTGAAGAGAATTTTATCAAGTATAATGATACAAGTAACGCTTTTATAGATTTCAGGAGGATTAAAAGTGGAATACACTCATTTTGTTTCGGTTGCTGGGCTGGTCTACAACGATAAGGACGAAGTCCTATTATTAGAAAGTCCCAGAAGAGGTTGGGAATACCCAGGAGGAATGGTTGAACCGGGGGAGACACTTCAGGATGCACTTATCAGGGAAATCAAGGAAGAGACTGGAGCAGACGTTGAAATAACCGGTTTTATCGGTGTATGTAAAAACATTCAAAAGGATGTAGTTAACATAGACTTTTCTTGTAAATACCTGGGAGGAACGCTTGTTACAAGTGATGAAAGCTTGCATGTGAAGTGGGTTAACAAAGAAGAAGCTCTTGATCTGGTAACCTTTCCTCTGACGAAGAAAAGGTTGGAAAACATGTTGGCTGAAAACAATAAGGTCAGTTGCTTCAATTTCAAAAGGGAGCCTTTTGAGGTAATTGTGGAAGACAAATACAGTGTTGGGAGAAAATGAATGGGAAGGACTGAAACTGTAGAATTAACAGTTCTTTGTCTTATTCAGGATGGAGATAAGATACTGTTACAGAACCGCGAAAAGGAAGATTGGAAAGGATATACTCTTCCGGGAGGACACATTGAACCTGGGGAATCCTTTGTGGATGCGGTAAAGAGAGAAATGAAAGAAGAAACAGGGCTGGATATACAAGATCCTAAACTTGTGGGAATCAAGCAGTTTTCATTTCAAAATGAGAAAAAAACGGATTGCAGATATATCGTGTTGCTGTTCAAAGCAGAGAAGTTTACCGGAACAGTGGTCTCTTCTGCAGAGGGGAATATGGAGTGGATACACTATGACCAGCTTTCAGAGATAGATACTGTAAATGATTTAGATGATCTCCTTGATGTCATCAACAACCCAAATCTGACAGAGTTCCAGTATCTCGTTGATGGCGATATTTGGACTGTTTCAAAAAAATAGGAATAGAGAATGATATGAATTTTGTAGAAGCAATTAAAAGTGAAAATCTAGATCAAATCAGAAGCTTACTCTGATGATGTACTTATTTTTAATTCAAATGTATCAGAAGAGTATCTTCGACTTTACCAATCAGGCTGCTTAACAGCAGAGGAACTGGATAGCATTAGAAAAAATGGATTAAGGACGAAGCAGAATAAATAACACTATCCCAGAATACAAAGAGCATCTGGTGATGTAATAGTTAATATTTTTGAGAGTGTCCTTATGGGCAACCTCTTATTTGGCTTCAGGTTCTTTCTTTAAAGAAATACTGTTTGATCATACATAGTTTTCCAATCAACAGGAAGAATACCCAATTTGTATACGTCAATCTTGCTGTTTCCAATAAGTTTATTCAGTTCATCTCCAAGCTTTTCCGCATCTTTGTTTGGCAATACCTTTTTTAAAGCATACAGACGAGAATACAAATTGGTACTGCTAGGCAATAATGTGGCGGAGTCTCTTTTATCAAGAATAACTACCGACGAAGACATTCCGATGACCATTGAGTGGTGAGCACAGTAATTTCTGAGGTTTCGAATTGCATCAAGCCATGTATCCATCTGTTTTGTGACTTCTTTTTTATAATTGTTTCCTGAGTATGCATAATCAAGGATTTCTTTTCTTAAGTCACCACGCAAATAAGAATACATCATAACAATGGTTCCCATTTCGAAATATGTAAAAGCTGCCCATACCGGAAGGACATTATTTTGTCTTGATCCGCCCTTTCGGTACTCTTTTAATTCTGGGTGCTTTACGACATCTTTCCTAAGTGTTTCTTCCTGATCAGTTAATCCGGGAAAGAAGCGAGTATTGAAGAACCTTATATTTTTGTTTCGTGTGTTTTTATCCTTTTCACTCTTGGTAGGAGTGTAATATTGTTTATCTAAATAGAATGCAGCATCTCCGGTTTTAATAGATATAGCATTACTTACGTTGCTCTTGAAGTATATCTCTGCTTTCATGCAGTATTTGAAAAGTAACTGTCTTAACTGTAAATCAAAATTGTATGTAGCAAAATAAACAGAGGTATTAGATTTGCTGCCTAAGACTCCAACTTTTGACAATAAGAACTTTCCGTATCTGCTTGCTCTAAAATATCCTGCATACGCAAGAAATTCTCTTATTTTTTTGCGTTGACGAAAGTTCACATATCTTTTCATCATGATTACTTGCTGCTCTAAATCTATGGGAAGCTCAGTATTGGGCATCTATTCTCTCCTTTAGGTAAAAAAAAAGAATGGATATACCATTCTTA
>JAILPF010000192.1 GCA_024699575.1 Acetatifactor sp.
GACAGCAATTGAGCAGACGTTGAAGAATTGCAATCCGGAGTCAGTGCAGAAAATCCTGGAACAAGTCACAGACTATGAACTGTCGATACCGAGAATAGATGTTGAAATAACAAAACAGCAGATTTATGAGCGCTTGAAGGGAAGATTTGAAAATATACAGAGATGGTTTGTGGAAATGAGCGGTATGGGAAGAGGCGGCGAAGCGAAACCCCATCGAGGCACTGCGCTACGAGTGATGATGGGTCAATGCCCTGTGACGGCTATCGGGCAGAGGCTTCCGGAGATGGTATGCTTCAGCTCAGGCTGCATTGGGCATATTTTTTGGGCGACATACCTACCGCTTTGGTGAAGGCTTTAAAAAAATTACTGTAATCGTTAAAACCGCTGCGCTCATAGACCTCGGAAACACTGATTCCCTCATCCAAAAGCGCCTTTGCGACGCTGATGCGTCGAGAATTGATGTACCGGTTGATGGTAGTTCCCGTGGCAGACTTAAAAATGCGGCAGATATAGCTTTCACTTAAGAAAAATTCTGTCGTGAGCTGTTCCAGTGTGATCTGGGAGGAAATATTCTGATTGATATAAGATAAAATGTCATTGATCTGCTGGCTGTAGGCATAATCCACTACAGTCTCCTCGGAATGTGCCCTGCTGGAAATCTGATTGAGCAGGACCAATAACTCCATAAAGGCAGACTGTTCGATGATGTCATGTCCATAGCCATGCGCATTGGTAATCTTATTAATATAGTAGAGAAACCGCTTCTGCTGCTTTTCGTTTAGTGAGAGCTTATGCGAGAAGTTCTTGGGACGATTGGAAAAAAAAGCGTCCAGGTTGGTGTCCTTCGTGGAAAGCTGTTTGGTGTAATCGGGATAGACAAACAGCACGATCCGCTCATGGATCATCTGATCGATCTGGGTGAGCATATGACTCTCGTACTGGTTGATGACAAAAATATCTCCCGGATTGATGGTGTAAAATTTATTATCGATCAGAAACTGCCTGCCACCGGAGATAGAATAATAAATCTCATAACAGTCATGCAGATGCATTTCCATCACTTTTTCATCTTTATATAAATGGGCGACAGAAAACTGATGATTGTCGCTGCACTGATTCATCGCTTCTTTACAGGAATATAATTGCTCCATAAAATCTCCAATCTTTCGTATATGATAAAGCAGGATTATAAGCATGACTGAAATGCGTATATACTCGGATTTTCATGGATGCTGCCTTCAAAAAACGGAAAACTGTTGATGGCACAGCAAAAACGATTGTGAGTATATCAGTTTGCAAATCCTGAATAGGTCATGCCCTTTTATTTTTTATTCATTATAGAAGAATTGTACAATTTTTGCAATTTTTTTTTCGGTATTTGCAAAGAAATTGTGAATATAAAAGAGTAAAATAGAAATAACATAATGATTTATAGTTCAGTCAGGGGTAAGACAAAATGGTTGTCTGCAAAAGCTATGCGTATTTGCTTTCGGATTTCTATGGACTGTAAACAGCAACAATGTGTGAAAAAAGGTTGCGGAAAAACAGGATTGCTCAATTTTATGTGTGACATATTGTTGAGTGACAGTAAATCCGCGGAAAGGATGAAAAATGGAACTTAGAACAGCATCATCACCAAAGGATGTAAAACACTACACAACAGAGAGACTGAGAGAGGAATTCTTAGTAGACGATTTATTTAAGGAGGGCGAGATCAAGCTGGTATACAGCCACATTGACCGTATCATTTTCGGTTCGGCCGTTCCGGTGGAGCCGATCGTACTGACGGCCGGAGATGAGCTCAGGGCAGAGTATTTCCTCCAGAGAAGGGAAATGGGTGTGATTAACATCGGAGAGCCCGGTATCATTGTGATCGATGGAAAAGAGTACGAGGTTGGGTTTAAAGAAGGCATATATATCGGAATGGGTGCGAAGGATATCACCTTTAAGAGCGCCGATAGCACAAAGCCCGCAAAATTTTATATCAACAGCGCACCGGCACATAAGACATATCCTACTGTCCTGATCAAGCCGGAGGGTGAGGCTGCGGAAGGCGTTGTCATTGTGAAAGATGAGAATAAGGTAGAGCTTGGCTCTTTGGAAGAGTCTAATCACAGAGTGATCTGTAAATATATCCTTC
>JAILPF010000193.1 GCA_024699575.1 Acetatifactor sp.
ACCGCCACAACCACACAGAAAACACATGGCATCACCAGAGGTGCCAACTACTATCGGAGGTAAACACATATGACCAACCAGAGTACAATTGATAAATTAATCGAAATGCGCCTCACAACTATGGCAGATGCATTCCGTAACCAGATGAACGGTCCCAAGTTCAAGGAAGTACCTTTTAAGGATCAGTTTGGCATGCTGGTAGATATCGAATACAGCAGTCGCAAAAATAACCGTCTTAAAAGACTAATCAAGAATGCCGGATTCGATCAGCCGGAAGCAAGGTAAACGCTCCATAGGTTCTTTCCACGGATGGTTGAATCTGTCTTGCTAAAGTGTTAAAATGTGCTTATTCGGAGGATAAGCACATGCAGGAATTTGTGAATGACATAGATAAAAACTATCGTTTGGATGATTATAGGATTAAGGAACAAATGGTCATCCTTAAAATTTCATCCATATGCAAGGAATTGCAGTGTCCATACTGTAACGCAATTTCAAAACGAGTTCATTCCATCTATGAACGTGAAATTCAAGATCTACCAATGCAGAACAAAAAAGTTATCTTGTTGGTAAAAACAAGAAAAATGTTCTGTGATAATTCACATTGCCAAAAGAAAACTTTTTCCGAAAGGCATGTGTTTGTTGGCGCAAAGGGAAAAAAAACTGTAAGGCTGGAAAAGCGGATAATAAGTGAAGCCATACAGTTAAGTTCCATAAACACGTCAAATATCCTTAAATCCGAGAATATCGATGTATGCAAGAGCAGTGTTTGTGCCCTGCTTAAAAAAAATGCCGTCCATTGTGGATAAGTCATCCATCAGGAAAATATGTGTGGATGATTTTGCTATTCGTAAAAGATTTTCATACGGCACGGTAATGGTTGATCTGGAAACGCACAGAATCATTGACATGATACCCTCGCGTGATGTGGCTGAGGTAGAAAACTGGCTTAGGGAATATCCTAATGTGGAAGTTGTCTCAAGGGATGGAGCACAAATATATGCGTCGGCCGTTCGAGAGGTCCATCCAAATGCGAGGCAGGTCAGCGACAGGTTCCATATCATTAAGGGATTGTCGGAGGCAATGGAAAAATATGTTATTCGAACCTACCCAGCTAAAATTGAAATACCAGCCGTAACGGTTCAAAGCGAGGAGATGAAGCGACTTCTAAATATAAATAATAGAAAGCAAAGGATTCTTTTTGCGCACGAGCAAAAACAGTTGGGGCTAACAAATCAAGAAATAGCCATGTTGCTTCATTCATCTCTCAAAACTATAGATAAATACTTAAACATTGATCCAACCACCATAAGTGATGGCGGCGATATTTTGTGTGAGGCAAGACACAAACTTGCCTTAGAGCAAAAACGAATGGACGTAGAGGAAGCAAGACAAATGTCTAGGGCAGGTACTCCGGTGGAACAGATAGCAAAGCAGTTGCACAGAACCCCTGAAACGATTAAGCGCTATTTGAATCCTGAATATAATTGCCAGAATGGGCATTATCACATGAGAATTCCAGGCAAGCTTGCGCCTTACGAAAGTAAGGTCTTGGAACTGCGTAGTAAAGGGATAACCTATCAAGAAATCCATTCGATTATTTCGGCTGAAGGTTATAGGGGATCTGTAGCGTCCCTAAGAATGTTTATTCAGAAGGAACGCTACAGAAATACACTCGAGCAGTCACCAGATGACGCCTGCTCGGATTACCAACCAAAGGAATACATCCAGCAAAAATCAATAACACAATTGATTTACAGTAGAATTGATTGTGTTTATTCCATTAGCAATGCGCAATTTAAAAAAGTTTTGGAAACATACCCTATGCTTGCTACACTATATAATCTTCGAAATGAGTTTTTCGAAATAGTGTACTCGAAAAAACCGAATCAGTTGGAGAATTGGATTGGCAAGTTGCGTGATGTTAATATTACCGAACTGAATACCTATGTTAATGGGATTAGCAAAGATATTGAAGCGGTAAAAAACGGCATTGCACTTGCATATAATAATGGTCTGGCCGAGGGAAGCGTCAACAAAATAAGTAAGCGCAAAGTTTTAGGGTAATGTAGATGAAAAATCCGGGGATTTCCCGGATATTCACTCGTCTTTATTGACACAGCGTTCCTGAACCACAGGGCTCCAGGGTGCTAACGCTTCAAGCTGCTCATCGGACATTTCTTCA
>JAILPF010000216.1 GCA_024699575.1 Acetatifactor sp.
ACTTAAATTTATGAGTGAATGCAATTAAGGCGGTAAACAAGCTCAAGTTTTTATTTTTTCCTGAATTTAGGACTGATTTTTGCCGAAATTTACCACCTATTTCGTGTTATTGGCTTATTTTATACGTAATCGGGCATTCTCCCTGCTCTTTACAGTTCAGCC
Source organism: Acetatifactor sp. (assembly GCA_024699575.1). Classification (GTDB taxonomy): domain Bacteria; phylum Bacillota; class Clostridia; order Lachnospirales; family Lachnospiraceae; genus Acetatifactor. The sequence goes on from JAILPF010000216.1 coordinate 163, forward strand.
GCACCATTTGCAAAATCGCGCCTGCGGCGCTCTCCGTTGCTTGCGCAACTTCTTTTGCTCATAGAGTGGCGCTCTGCTCATAGCATACAACAAGTGCGCATTCATGTAAACATGATGCGCACTTGTATGTAGCTATGGCTGAACTGTAAAATTACATCCTTTCCGGGGCGGAAAAGCCCAGGACGTCGATGCAGGTTTCGAGTACGTTTTTGGCGAGAACAAGAAGGGCAATAAAGCCTGCTTTCTTGGTCTCATCGGTTTCCACGAGAATAGGAGTCTCATGGTAGAAGCGGTTAAATTCGTTTGCAAGGTCGTAGATGTATGCACAGATTTTGTTGGGTGCACTCTCTTCGTACGCCGCTTCCATGGTGGCGTTGAATTTGCAAAGTTCCATGACAAGTGCTTTCTCAGAATCGTTTTGCACAGTCTGAAGAGCTGCTTTGTCAAGATTGCCTCCCTGCTCTTTGTATTTGTTCAAAATAGATTTGATACGAACGATGGTGTAAAGGATATATGGGCCGGTATCTCCCTCAAAAGAAGTGAATCGGTCAACATCAAAGATGTAATCCTTCGCAGGCTGATTGGAAAGGTCACCGTATTTGATAGCTGCAAGTCCGACAATCTTAGCGGTCTCCTTTGCCTGCTCCTCATCTACTTCGTAACCCTTATTTGCGCTGTTTTCCTTAATCTTACGAAGCATTTCCTCGTTGATTTCATCAATCAGATTCTCAAGTCTGGGCACTCCGCCGGAACGGGTCTTATAAGGCTTGCCATCCTTTCCGTTCATGGTACCGAAGCCAATATGCAAAAGTTCTGTCTCAGGCTCAACAAGCTTGGTCTTTCTTGCACAGCGGAAAATCTGTTCAAAGTAAAGGTCCTGACGCTTATCCGTCAAATAAATCAATTTATCCGGATGAATCTCATCCATTCTCATCTGAATGGTTGCCAGGTCGGTCGTATTGTAGAGAGATGCTCCGTCTGACTTCAAAATCATACAGGGAGGAAACTCTTTGGTATCAGTCTCTTCTTTTACATCCACTACAAGAGCACCATCACTGATATAAGCATAGCCACCCTTTTTCATGTTGTCCACCATACCGGGAATCAAATCATGAACAGTGGATTCTCCATTCCACAGATCGAACTCTACGTTCAGTTTTTGATAGTTACGTTTTAAATCAGATACGGAAACACGGATGATGTGATCCCAGAGCGCTCTGTGTCCTCTCACCCCGCTCTGAAGCTTAAAGGTGTCTTCCATCGCTGCTGCCTTGTATTCAGGGTCTTCCTTGCTCTTACCGCTGGCGGTAGGATAAATTTCCTCCAGTTCAGCGATGGTAAAGGGTGCCTCTGCAGGATACTCTCCGGTAAAGCTCTCATCAAAATAAGGAAGCTCCGGATGACGCAACTGTAATTCATGGATAATCAGACCCATGGGCTGTCCCCAGTCTCCCAGATGAATATCACCCACAATATCATGTCCCATAAAGCGGGCGATTCTCTTCACACTCTCACCGATAACACCGGAACGCAAGTGTCCTACATGAAGTGCCTTTGCCACGTTGGGTCCGCCGTAATCGATTACAATTTTCTTAGGATGCTTGGGCTCTTCCACACCAAACTTTTTCGAAGCTGCCATTCCCTTAATGTAATCAAGAAGGAATTCTTCCGTCACTTTCAGGTTCAAGAATCCGGGAGCTACCGCAATTGCTTCCGCAAATACTTTACTCTCGCTCAATTTTGCCGCAACGTCATTTGCAATCATGATCGGCGCCTTCTTATACTGCTTCGCACCGGCCATGGCTCCGTTACACTGATATTCACACAGGTCGGGACGATTGGAGACAGTCACCTTGCCCAAAGCTGCATCATATCCCGCTGCTTCAAATGCTTTCTGCATCTCCTCCGTCAACAAATCCAACATTTTTTTCATGCCAAATCTTACCTTTCATTTAACTGATTGTTACACTGTTTCTGAGCTTCTCTTTCTGCCTTGGAAAAGGAACACCCACAGAAATCCTGCCTATACAGTCCATATTCCGCGGACAATTCGATAGACCGCTTATATCCGTTTTTTTTCTTAAAATCTGAAGGCAACCATTTTACTCCGATTTCCTTACTGACATCAAGACCGATTTCGTTAATTTTTGCTGCATTCTTTAACGGACTGATGGTAAGTGTTGTTCCAAAATAGTCAAAGCCTCCTTTCAATGCCTCCTCAGCCGTTCTTCGGAGTCTGAGTTCAAAGCACTGAAAGCAGCGTTCGCCACCTTCTTTACAGCTTTCATATCCACGAACCTTCTCAAAAAACAAGGCCGGTTCATAATCTCCCTCTATCACAGAAATGGAATAGCCCTTTTTTTCCTCGTTATACGCTTCTATCAGGCGCTTCTGTTCTGCCACACGTTTCTGATATTCAGCTTCCAGCGAAATATTGGGATTATAGTAGAAAACCGTAATCAAAAAATATTTGCACAAATATTCCAGGCAATAACTGCTGCAGGGGGCGCAACAGCTATGTAAAAACAGGCGCGGAGGCGCTCCCGCAGGGAGCCCCTCCAATATGCCTTCCAGTTCTTTCTGATAATTCTTTTGATTCATATTATTACCTTATAATGAGGCGACGTCAACCAAAGATAATTCATTACTTGCATTTTCCAGACTGGTTACCAATGCTCTTGCGGTATCCATCGCTGTAATACAGTTGATACCTGTCTCGATGGCTGTTCTACGAATGATAAATCCATCTCGGGATTTATCGCGTCCCTGAGTAGGTGTATCGATTACCAGGTCAATCTTATGGCCGAGAATCAAGTCCATAACGGTGGGAGATTCCTGAGAAATCTTGTTCACCTTTCTCGCTTTTACACCTGCATCGTTTAATGCTGCAGCAGTACTTCTGGTAGCATAAATTGTGTAGCCCAGCTTCTCAAAACGGCGACCGATTTCAATTGCCTCACCCTTATCAGCATCCTTTACAGTGATAATGATGTTCTTATACTTGGGCAGGTTAACGCCGGCTCCGAGGAATGCCTTATAAAGTGCTTCATTAAAGGTCTTTGCAATACCAAGGCACTCACCTGTTGACTTCATTTCCGGTCCCAAGCTAATCTCTGCACCGCGGATTTTCTCAAAGGAGAATACCGGCATCTTGATTGCAAAATATTTTGCCTCCGGCTGCAAACCGGGCTCATATCCGAGTTCTCTGATGGTCTTACCAATGATCACTTCTGTCGCCAGATCCACAATCGGAATACCTGTTACCTTGCTGATATAAGGTACGGTACGGGAGGATCTGGGGTTCACTTCAATGACATAAACATCTTCACCGATTGCGATGAACTGAATGTTTATCAGACCTTTTACATGCAAAGCTTTTGCAAGTCTTCTGGTATACTCTGCAATCTTTTCCTTAACCGTGCTACTGATGGTAGGTGCAGGATATACGGAAATACTGTCTCCGGAATGGACACCTGTTCTCTCAATATGTTCCATGATTCCGGGAATCAGAATATCGGTTCCGTCGCATACCGCATCGACCTCAATTTCTTTACCCTGCAGATATTTATCAACCAGAATCGGATGATCCTGAGCAATCCGGTTGATAATTGCCATAAATTCTTCTATCTCTTCATCGGAAATGGCAATCTGCATACCCTGTCCGCCAAGTACGTAGGAAGGACGTACCAATACAGGATA
>JAILPF010000231.1 GCA_024699575.1 Acetatifactor sp.
TGCATACCCTGTCCGCCAAGTACGTAGGAAGGACGTACCAATACAGGATAGCCAAGTCTGTTGGCAACTCTCTTAGCTTCCTCCGCAGTATAAACAGTACCACCTGCTGCACGGGGAATCTGAGTTTCTTCCAGAATCTTATCAAACAGTTCTCTATCTTCTGCTGCATCCACATCCTCTGCTTTGGTTCCAAGGATGGGGACACCCATCTTCATCAGACTTTCTGTCAGTTTGATGGCAGTCTGTCCACCGAACTGTACCACTGCACCATCCGGTTTTTCGATATTGACAATGGACTCCACATCTTCCGGAGTGAGGGGCTCAAAGTACAGCTTATCTGCGATATCAAAGTCCGTACTTACAGTCTCAGGGTTATTATTGATAATGATGGTTTCATAGCCTGCTTTGGAGAACGCCCATGTGGCATGCACAGAGCAATAGTCAAATTCGATACCCTGTCCGATACGGATAGGTCCGGAACCAAGTACCAATACCTTCTTACGTCCCTTGGTTTCTTTTGCCTCACACTCTCCACCGAATACAGAGTAATAATAAGGAGTGGAAGCTGCGAACTCAGCCGCACAGGTATCAACCATCTTGTAAACGGCAACAATTCCGTTTGCATATCTCATTTCCTTGATTTCCTGCTCGCTCTTACCGGTAAGTCTGGCAATCACATTGTCAGGAAATTCAATTCTCTTTGCTTCTCTCAAAAGTTCAACAGTCAGAGGTCCTTTTTTCAGGGCATCTTCCATCTCAACCAGCACTTCAATCTTATCGATGAACCAGATATCAATCATGGTGATATCATGAATCTCCTCGTAGGAAAGTCCTTTTCTCAAAGCTTCAGCGATAACATAGATACGCTGGTCATCTACAATCTTCAAACGCTCTCTCAGTTCATCTGCTGAAAGTTCACTGAAATCGTAGCTGAGGAGGCAATCCACGTGCTGTTCCAGAGAACGGATTGCTTTCATCAATGCGCCCTCGAAGTTATTGCAGATACTCATAACCTCACCTGTTGCCTTCATCTGTGTGGTCAGAGTACGCTTTGCAGTGATGAATTTATCGAAGGGCAGTCTGGGAATTTTCACTACACAGTAATCCAATGTAGGTTCGAAGCTTGCATAGGTCTTCTGGGTAATTGCATTTTTAATCTCATCCAAGGTGTAACCAAGCGCAATCTTGGCAGCAACCTTAGCAATCGGATAACCGGTTGCCTTGGAAGCCAATGCAGAAGAACGGCTTACACGGGGGTTAACCTCAATAACACAATATTCAAAGCTGGTGGGATGCAGTGCAAACTGTACGTTACATCCGCCGGTAATTCCCAGTTCATTGATAATATTCAATGCGGAAGTACGAAGCATCTGATATTCTTTATCACTCAACGTCTGTGAAGGAGCCACCACGATACTGTCACCAGTATGCACACCGACGGGATCGATATTCTCCATGTTGCAGACTGTGATACAATTGCCTGCGTTGTCACGCATTACCTCGTACTCAATTTCTTTCCATCCGGCAATACACCGCTCTACCAGGACCTGACCCACACGGGAAAGTCGAAGACCGTTCTCCAGAATTTCCTCCAGTTCTGTCTGATTATGAGCGATACCTCCACCGGAACCACCCAGCGTATAAGCAGGGCGAAGTACTACAGGGTAACCGATGGAATTGGTAAATTCCACACCATCCTTCACTGTCTCAACAACCTTGGAGGCTGCGCACGGCTCACCGATACGCTCCATCAAATCCTTAAATTCCTGACGCCCCTCTGCATTACGGATGGTAGCTGCAGTTGTTCCCAAAAGCTTCACATTATGGGATGCCAAAAATCCGGATTCCTCCAGTTCCATACCAAGGTTCAGTCCTGCCTGTCCACCCAGAGTGGGCAGAATGCTGTCAGGCTTTTCTTTCTCGATAATCTGCTCCAACACTTTTACAGTCAGGGGCTCTATATATACTTTATCTGCAATGTCTTTATCGGTCATGATGGTTGCAGGGTTTGAGTTTACGAGAATAACCTCCACGCCCTCCTCTTTCAAAGAACGGCAGGCCTGTGTCCCCGCATAGTCAAATTCCGCTGCCTGTCCGATTACAATAGGACCGGAGCCGATTACCATTACACGTTTTACATTTGGATTCTTAGGCATTTTCATTCTCTCCCTTCATCATGTTAATGAACCGGTCAAACAGATAACCGGAATCTTGTGGTCCGGGGCATGCCTCGGGATGGAACTGTACCGTAAAAATATTTTTGCCGGTATAAGCCAGTCCCTCATTGGTACCATCATTGACGTTGACGAAAGCAGGCACAGCCACCTTCGGGTCAAGTTTGTCGGTATCCACCACATAACCATGGTTCTGAGAAGAAATGTATACTCTTCCGGTGGCAAGATCCTTCACAGGATGATTTCCACCGCGATGTCCATATTTCATTTTGTGGGTGTCAGCACCGGTGGCAAGTGCCATCAGCTGATGTCCCAGGCAAATAGCAAAAATAGGAATATCTGTATTGTAAAGTTTTCTTACTTCCTCAATGATAGAAGTGCATTCCTTGGGGTCTCCGGGGCCGTTACTGAGCATGATTCCATCAGGTGCATCTTTTATAATCTCCTCAGCAGAAGTCAACGCAGGATAAACTGTAACTTCGCATCCTCTCTCTGCCAGAGATCTTGCGATATTTGCTTTGGCACCAAAATCCAGCAAAGCCACCTTTAATCCCGCACCGTTTAATTCTTTCACCAATGCCGGTTTGGGCTCTCTGATTCCTTTCTCATAGGAAGCCTTGTCAAAACGTGCAGAACCGGACAACGGTCCGTTCTGTGCAAGGTCTGTGGTAGGTGCAAGTGTATATTTTTTATCGCAGCTTACTTTCTCTACGACCTTCCCTGTTGTATATGCTTTTAATTTAGGGAGAATGGTATTCAAATCATACTTTGCATTCGTAGTGATCATTCCATTCATCGTTCCCTTTTCACGAAGAATCTTGGTAAGTGCTCTCGTATCAATTCCTGCAATTCCGGGTACACCGTTCTCCTCCAAGAATTGCTGAATACTACAGTCATTACGGAAATTGCTAGGAATTCGTGACAGCTCACGGACAATAAATCCGTCCGGCCATGGTCTTAACGATTCACAATCATCCTTACAGATACCATAATTACCAATCAGGGGGTATGTCATGCATACAGCCTGTCCGGCATATGAGGGATCCGTCAACACTTCCAGATAACCTGCCATGGATGTGTTAAAAACAATCTCGCTGATGATTTCTTTGTCGGCACCGATATGTGTTCCCTCAAACACCGTGCCATCTTCCAGAATCAAAAATGCCTTCATATCTTACCTCTTTTCTCCTCATCCTCGCCATTACACTTATGAAGAATGCCCTGCAAGGGCGCTCCGGGCAAGGCATAATTTCATTTCTTATGCGTAATCGGTTTATTATATCACAAAAAGTATGTGGTAGCAACCCAAATTCCTTGAAAAAGAGAAGCTGTTTAAACAGCTTCTCTCTTCCGTTTTTTATCTGAAATATTCCACACCGGATTCGAAAATCTTCATATCCTGTTCACCGTATATATTTATTGCTACAGAATCACCTCTTCTCTCGGAATGAGCCATCTTACCGAGAACTCTTCCATCCGGTGAAGTGATACCTTCAATCGAGCAATAAGAACCGTTGATATTATATTCCTCATCCATGGATACATTTCCGTCCTGGTCGGAATACTGTGTAGCAACCTGCCCGTTTGCAAACAAGCGCTCCAGCCATTCCTTCGGAGCAACAAAACGTCCCTCTCCATGGGAAGCAGGGTTACAATAGGTTGCGCCAAGCTCAGCACCCTGTAACCAGGGAGATTTGTTGGAAACTACCTTTGTGTATACCATCTTGGAGATATGACGGTTGATGGTATTGAAAGTCAAAGTAGGAGAATCCTCCTTCTGACCGACAATCTCACCATAGGGAACAAGTCCCAGCTTAATTAACGCCTGGAATCCGTTACAGATACCAAGTGCCAGACCATCTCTCTCATTCAAAAGCTTTGTGACGGCCTCCTTCATCTTTTCATTCTGGAAAGCTGTTGCAAAGAACTTCGCGCTTCCATCTGGTTCATCACCGGCAGAGAATCCACCGGGGAACATAATAATCTGAGCCTGTCCGATTCCCTTTTCAAAGGCATCCACAGATTCTCTGATGTCCTCTGCTGTCATATTCTTGAATACCTGTGTGATTACCTTGGCACCGGCACGTTCAAACGCTTTGGCACTGTCGTACTCACAGTTGGTTCCCGGGAATACAGGAATAAATACGGTAGGTCTTGCAACTTTATTTTTGCAGACATAAATATCGTTTGTCTGATAAAGCTTACTTTCCACTGCCTCTGTACCCTTTACAGCCTTGGTAGGAAATACCTTCTCAAGCTTGGATGTCCATGCGTCCAACGCCTCATCCATGCTGATTGTCGCATCACCATAGACAAATGCAGCTTCTTTTGTCACTTTACCGATCAGAGTGTAAGGAATTTCCCTTTCGGAAAGAACCGCAAGCTTATCTGCCGGAATCTCAGCTATAATATCACCGAGTCCGTTTCCAAATACATCTTCAGCGCTGAGAGTTTCCTCAAGTTGCACACCAAGTTTATTACCAAATGCCATCTTGGATACCGCAGCTGCAACACCCTTGGCATCCAGAGCATAAGCTGCCACAATGGTATGTTCCTCAGTCAGCTTGTGAATCATGTCATAAAGTTTTGCTGCACTCTCATACATAGGGATGTCATAGTCGTCCTTTTCAATCTCAAAGCGTACCAGCACATCACCCGGATTCTTAAATTCAGGTGTCACAATCTCGCCTGCCTTTGCCACATCCACAGCAAAAGAAACCAATGTAGGCGGTACGTCAATGTCATTGAAGGTTCCGGACATACTATCCTTACCACCGATGGATGGAAGACCAAATCCGATCTGTGCGTCATACGCACCGAGAAGCGCTGCAAAAGGCTGACTCCAACGGCTGGGATCACTGGTCATTCTGCGGAAATACTCCTGGAATGTGAAGCGAATCCTGCTGTAGTCTCCACCGTTTGCCACAATTTTCGCCATGGATTCCACCACTGCATACACTGCACCATGGTAAGGGCTCCATGAGGAAAGATAAGGATCAAAGCCATAGCTCATCATGGTAACAGTATCTGTCTTACCTTTTAATACAGGAAGCTTTGCTACCATTGCCTGTGTCTCGGTAAGCTGATATTTACCACCATAAGGCATAAACACGCTGCCTGCACCGATGGATGCATCAAACATCTCCACCAGACCCTTTTGTGAGCAGACATTCAAATCATTCAAGAGGGTTAACCATGCACCCTTCACATCTTTGTTTTCTATTTTATCTGCCACAGCTTTTACAGAGTATTTCTTCAGATAATTGCTTTCTTCATCAGGGATATCCACTTTGACGCTGGTCTCCTGATGTGCACCGTTGGTGTCAAGGAAAGCTCTCTTCAAATCTACAATCTTTTTGCCTCGCCAGTTCAATACCAGTCTTGGCTCTTTTGTAACGGTTGCCACCGCAATTGCCTCAAGATTCTCTTCTGCCGCATAACCGAGGAAGGCGTCCACGTCCTTCGGATCAACAACAACCGCCATTCTCTCCTGAGACTCGGAAATAGCAAGCTCCGTACCGTCAAGTCCGGCATACTTTTTGGGAACCTTGTCCAGTTCAACAACCAGACCGTCTGCCAGCTCACCGATTGCAACAGATACACCGCCCGCACCAAAGTCATTACATTTCTTAATCAGACGGCTTACTTCCTCGCGTCTGAACAATCTCTGAATCTTACGTTCAGTAGGCGCATTACCTTTTTGTACCTCAGCACCGCAGGTCTCGATGGAGCTCTCTGTATGCACCTTGGAAGAACCGGTTGCACCACCGCAGCCGTCACGTCCGGTACGTCCCCCCAAAAGGATAATGATATCTCCGGGGTCAGAAGTCTCACGAATTACATTTTTTCTCGGTGCAGCACCCATTACAGCACCGATTTCCATTCTCTTTGCAACATAATCAGGATGATAGATTTCTTTTACAAAACCGGTAGCAAGACCAATCTGATTACCATAGGAAGAATAGCCGTTGGCTGCACCTCTAACCAGTTTCTTCTGAGAAAGTTTACCTTTTAATGTGTC
>JAILPF010000247.1 GCA_024699575.1 Acetatifactor sp.
TAGCCATAGTAATCAAGCGAAGTGGCACCAAAGAGGACAATACAGTTTGTCGCTATTTGAGACGGCATGTGAGGCAATCCTCCTTCGATATCCAAGTGAAATACAGCGCCTTGTAAAGGGGCTGCAACGATCTCCATTGGAAGCCCCAAAAAATAATACTGTGCATTCTGGATTTTATCGGAATCTGGTGCCCCCAACTGTACGACTTGCAATTTAGGATATCTGTCCCTCAAATAATTGACCACCTGCTGAAATCGTTCTATGGGCCAAGATTTTGAGGCTTTTGACCCGTCCTTACATTCTCCCACACCGCCGTTTATTGTAAAGTACGTCCCGTGCACATGAGTTGCAAGATATTGTAGCCCTTTTTCGGTGATTGGTATATTCACTTTTTTATCCGCTATGTTAAATGCACCGTTATAATTGAACCCAGAATAAGCGTTTAATCCCTTATACCATCTCCGAATATTTGAAATATGTGTAGGGATACCAAGGTTTATACCATCTTTCACAGTTTCTCGGATCAGTGTTTTCACGTGCTCAGCGAAATCGGGGTACCCATCATTAAATACTTCGTCTTCATAATGATCCACTCGCATAAAATGACATGCTTCAATATGCAAACTCAACGAATATTTCTCGACATTCTCCCTGTAACGAACCCCCAAATCATCGATGACATTTTTCACCTGCGGACAATCGGAATAAAGATATCTGAGAAAATCGCTATATCTAATGCAATAAATATCTATATTCGCCTTCGGCAAAAAAGAAATGAGTTCCGTCACAACTCGTTTTTGAATAATATGATCACCATAACCACCTGCCAGCATTATGGCAATACTCAAGCCAATATTGTCATCCAAAGAAGTATGATATGGCTTCCTACTGGAATCGTTACTTTGGCTCACAAATAACTCCGGATCTTCAAACCGTTCATAAATACATACGATTTTACTTTGGGGTATTCCCTGACTCTCCAACACAGTCAAAATATCATTCATCGCAATTGCAACCCGAATTGCAACAACAACATAATCAAACTCATATTTATGTATATCATCCGGGCAAATTACAGGAACGACCATAGGTGGATATGTTGCGTAATTTCTATCTGCCACAGCTACAATTATAGCATACCCAGTCATCAGTATTTGACGCAAATAGTCCTGCCCCATTTCTCCTATTCCATATATTATGATCCTAGAATTATATGGAATTCTCTCATATGGAAATAGATGCTTATAGTCTGCTTTCACCACTTCACCAATCTAATCTTCTATAGTTTTATAGTTTGTTGATGGTTTCAATAATTCCTGACGTGGATCTGCCTTCCACAAAAGGAAGTACTTCAACCCTTCCCCCACTCTTAATCACTTCATCCGCTCCGACAATGGTATCTATTGAATAATCTCCACCTTTAACAAGAACATCCGGCTTGATCGCTTTTATGAGTTTTTCAGGGGTATCCTCTTCAAAAGCAATTACAAAATCAACAGCCTCTAACGCCTCCAAAACCGATTCTCGATCCTGCAAAGTATTGATCGGACGTTTTTCCCCCTTTATTCTCTTAACCGAGGCATCACTATTTACGCCGACCACCAACACATCTCCAAGCGTTTTGGCTTTTTTGAGATATGAGACATGTCCTGCATGTAGGATATCAAAACACCCATTGGTAAATACTATCTTTTTCCCAGCATCCCGTAGTTTTTCTATATCCTTTATCCCATCAGGTTCGTAATAATTCAGAATGTTCTTCCCGAAATATCCTTCCTCCCGTGCCATATATTCACGCACTTCCCGTGGATAAACAATGCTTGTTCCGACTCTGGATACCTGTAGTCCTGCCGCATAATTTGCTACCGTCATCGCATCGTCAACAGAACCACCATAAAACATTTCCGCCGCCAGATATGCGATTGTAGTATCACCTGCACCCGTTACGTCATATACTTCTTTTGCCACACTAGATATCTGACGGATCAGCCCTTTAGCATCAACCAAGATCATTCCATCTGCCCCGAGAGTTGCCAACACATATCCACACGAAGCTTCTCTGCATAGCATCATCGCCGCATCAATTGCCTCTTCTATCGTATCTGTCGAATAACCGGTCAATTCTGCCAATTCTTTTCGATTCGGTTTTAATAAATTAGCACCTTTATATTTCTTTATATTTCTATCCTTTACGTCTATAACAACAGGAACATCATTATCTTTTCCAAACGAAATAAACTCCTGAACTACTTCTTCTGACAGCACTCCCTTCATGTAGTCAGATAGTACGAGAAGACCAATTTGATCTTTTTGATTTTCAATAAGATCAAATATTTCACTCAAATAAGCAACCGTCATTTGCTTCACTTCTTCCGTATCCACTCTGAGGAGTTGCTGATTTCCAGGACCGATATATCGAAGTTTTGATATCGTACTATAATCGTCTGATGTCACAAGAGTAGATATGTCTACACCACTTTCTTCAAGCCTGTTTTTTAGAATCTCACCATTCAAATCATTGCCTACAACTGCGATAAGGCATGTATGAATACCTATGGCCGCCAGATTAACTGCCACATTTGCCGCACCACCTGGCGAATGCTTCACATTCCCGCCCTCAAGAAATACA
>JAILPF010000293.1 GCA_024699575.1 Acetatifactor sp.
AGAAGAACAATTCTTCCGGATGGAATATTTTATATATGGAGTTGCGGAGCAATTCCAGTGCAACTACAAAAATGACCACAGAGACAATCAATCCGGAGATATATTCGTACCTTCCGTGCCCAAAAGGATGATCGGGGTCAGGTTTTTGGGAGGAAAGCTTAAAACCGGCAAGAGTAATGACAGAGGAGACGGCATCAGAAAAATTATTGGTAGCATCTGCGGTGATGGAGATGGAGTTGGAGAGAACACCGGCGATGAATTTACCTGCAGCAAGCAAAACATTTAATGTAATGCCGACAAGACTGCAGAGTACTCCATAGGAGCGCCGCACCTTGGAATCGTTTGCCTCAGTATAATTTGGAATAAACCATTTCGCAAGCAGATGAATCATGAAAGAAGCACCTCCTGAATCAAAAAAATCTAGTATATAATTTACTATTTTAGGTCATTTGCAGAGAAAAAACAATAGAACTTTGCTATTGCGCCCTATTCCTTTTCAGTGTATAATTTTGGCGGGAATAGATACCAATTTATATAGACAATTAAGGAAGGATGAATTGTATGAGTAAGAAACCTGTTGTATTGATGATTTTAGATGGTTTTGGTTTGAATGAGAAGACTGAGGGTAATGCAGTTGCTCTTGCCAATACACCTGTTTTGGATGATTTGATGAAGACTTATCCCTGCGTAAGAGGAAATGCCAGTGGTATGGCCGTTGGTCTTCCTGAAGGACAGATGGGTAACTCTGAGGTAGGGCATTTGAACATGGGTGCCGGCAGAATTGTATATCAGGAGCTGACAAGAATTACCAAAGAGATTCAGGATGGAACTTTCTTCGAGAATCCTGCTCTCTTAAAGGCGGTTGAGAATTGTAAGAAAAACGGTAGCGCATTACATCTGATGGGACTTTTGTCTGACGGTGGTGTACATAGTCATAATACTCATCTGTACGGATTACTGGAGCTTGCTAAGCGCAACGGACTGGAAAAAGTATATGTACATTGCTTCCTGGACGGCCGTGATACACCTCCTGCAAGCGGTAAAGAGTTTGCACAGCAGCTTAGTGCACAGATGGATAAGATTGGCGTTGGCGAAATCGCTACTGTTATGGGACGTTACTATGCGATGGACCGTGATAACAATTATGATCGTGTCAAACTGGCATATGATGCGATGACAAAGGGTGAGGGCCTTACTGCAGCATGTGGTATCTGCGCAATTCAGGAGTCCTATGACAGGGATGAGACAGATGAATTTGTAAAACCTACCGTGGCTTTGAAAGAGGGCAAACCTGTTGCAACCATCAATGACGGAGACTCTGTTGTTTTCTTTAACTTCCGTCCGGATCGTGCGAGAGAGATTACCAGAGCTTTCTGTGATGACGACTTTAAAGGCTTTGACAGAGGGGCAAGAAAAGATATTGTATATGTCTGCTTCTCCGATTATGATCCTACCATTCCCAATAAGGAAATTGCATTCCATAAAGTTGCTGTAACCAATACATTTGGTGAGTGGCTGGCTGCAAACGGTATGAAACAGGCACGTATCGCTGAGACTGAGAAATATGCTCATGTAACCTTTTTCTTTAACGGTGGTGTGGAGCAGCCAAACGAGGGAGAGGATAGAATTCTTGTGAATTCACCCAAGGTTGCAACCTATGATTTAAAACCGGAGATGAGCGCATATGAGGTTTGCGACAAACTGACAGATGCTATCCGTTCCGACAAATATGATGTGATTATCATTAACTTTGCCAACCCTGATATGGTTGGACATACCGGTGTACTTGAGGCTGCAATTAAGGCAGTGGAAGCTGTTGATGAGTGCGTAGGCAAGACAGTTGATGCCATCAAAGAAAAGGACGGCGTATTGTTTATCTGTGCCGATCATGGTAATGCTGAGCAACTTGTGGACTATGAGACCGGCGAACCTTTTACCGCCCATACCACCAACCAGGTTCCGTTTGTTCTTGTGAACTATGATTCTGCATACACCTTGAGAGAGAACGGATGTCTCGCAGATATTATTCCTACTTTGATTGAGATTATGGGAAAAGAACAGCCTGTTGAGATGACCGGTAAATCACTTCTTTTGAAAAAATAACAGGTATATGATACAGGAGGACTGACGATGGGAAAGGTCAGACTTGGATGTACAGAGATTACGGTTGAAAAGAATGCGTTTGGTGCATTGCCGATTCAGCGAATTTCAGCTTCGGACGCAGTCAGGTTGTTGCGAAAGGCTTATGATGCCGGTGTGACTTTTTTCGATACTGCCAGAGCTTATTCTGACAGTGAAGAAAAGGTGGGTGAGGCGTTCGACGGAATGCGCGAAAAAGTCTTTATCGCCACAAAGACCGGTGCGAAGACTGTGGAAGACTTTTGGAAAGACCTCCGTACATCACTTACAAATCTTCGCACAGATTATATAGATATCTACCAATTCCACAATCCGTCCTTCTGCCCCAAGCCGGGCGATGGATCCGGACTTTATGAGGCTATGCTGGAAGCAAAAGAAAAGGGCATGATTCGTCATATCGGCATTACGAATCATCGGTTAAATGTGGCGCATGAGGCGATTGACAGCGGATTGTATGAAACATTACAGTTCCCTTTTTGCTATCTCGCAACTCAGAAAGATATTGAACTGGTGAAGAGATGTAAGGAAGCAGACATGGGCTTTATAGCGATGAAAGCTCTTTCCGGTGGTTTGATCACCAACTCCGCCGCTGCATATGCTTATCTTAATCAGTATGATAATGTGCTACCTATCTGGGGCGTGCAGCGTGAAAAAGAGTTGGATGAGTTCCTGTCCTATATTGATAACCCGCCAATGCTGACAGATGAAATCAAGAAATTGATTGAAAATGACCGCAGGGAACTGTTGGGCGACTTCTGTCGTGGTTGTGGTTATTGTATGCCCTGCCCGGTTGGAATAGAGATAAATAACTGTGCGAGGATGAGTTTGCTGTTGAGGCGTTCCCCATCGGCAGGATGGCTTACTGAGAGTGCACAGGCAAAAATGAAGAAGATTGAAGATTGTCTGCATTGCGGACAGTGCAAGTCGAAATGTCCATACGGTTTGGATACACCGACACTTCTTGAGAAAAATTATAAAGATTACTGCGAGATTCTGGCAGGTAAAGAATTTTAAAAGACCTTTCTGGCAATACTCATTATGAAAGTAATGAATAGATGCCAGGGAGGTTTTTTTATGCAACAGATGCTTGAAATTGTAAAAATTCAAGGAAGAGAAATCCTGGATTCCCGTGGGAATCCAACGGTAGAAACTGAGGTGACGGTAAGAAAACATGAAAATGGTAAACTGTATACCGGAAGAGCTGCAGTGCCATCAGGAGCCAGCACGGGAAAGTACGAGGCGGTGGAATTGCGTGACGGAGAACCACGATATTTTGGGCTTGGTGTTCTCCATGCTGTAAGAAATGTAAATGATAAGATATCCGCTGCCCTTCTCGGGAAAAATGCATTGGAACAGATTCAAATTGACGAAATACTGCTGGAAACAGATGGAACGGATAACAAGAGTAATCTGGGGGCAAATGCAATGCTATCTGTGTCGTTAGCAGTTGCAAAAGCAGCGGCAAATGCACTGGAACTGCCTCTCTATAGATATCTGGGGGGAGTCGCCCCGAGAAGGATGCCTGTTCCCATGATGAATATATTAAATGGCGGAAAGCATGCTTCCAACACTGTGGATTTTCAGGAATTTATGATAATGCCCATGCATGCGGAAAGTTTTGCAGAGGGGCTTCGTATGTGTGCGGAAGTATATCATAATCTGAAAGGAATTCTAAAACGGGCAGGGTTGTCCACGGGAGTGGGAGATGAGGGTGGTTTTGCACCGGACCTGGAGGATGCGGAAAGTGCTTTGGACTATCTTTGCGATGCGGTCAAAGCGGCAGGTTATCAGCCGGGAGATGACATTAAGTTCGCGCTGGATGTGGCAGCAAGTGAACTGTACAATGAAAAGACGGGAATGTACCATTTTCCAGGTGAAAGTAGTCTGAAGGGACAGGAGATTGTAAGAAGTACAGAGGAAATGATTTCCTATTATAAAGAACTTGTAAATAAATATCCGGTTTTTTCCATTGAGGACGGACTTGACCAGGAAGATTGGGACGGCTGGCAAAAACTTACAGAAGAGCTTGGCAGAGATGTGCAGCTGGTTGGAGATGACCTTTTTGTGACAAATAAAAAGAGACTATATGCTGGCATAAAAATGGGGGCAGCCAATGCGATTTTGATAAAAGTAAATCAGATTGGAACACTGTCGGAAACCATAGAAGCGATAGAAACGGCGCATAAGCATGGTTATCGAACGGTGATTTCACACAGGTCAGGAGAGACGGAGGATGTGACAATTGCAGACCTTGCTGTCGCATTTGGATGTGGACAGATTAAATCGGGGGCTCCCTGCAGAAGTGAACGAGTTGCAAAATATAACAGACTTTTGCGCATTGAAGCACAAAAGAATGCTTGACAAACTCCTCTCATCATGTATAATGAAATATATCGTATAAGAGAATATGGCGGATATGTTTTATTCATACCATGTATTGCGTTGGACAATGGGGTTCAAGGTTCTTTTTTTTTATAAAGATTTATTTTACCGAAGTGAAGCGGCAAAGTGATAATGTGTGAATTAAGAATCATTTATTCTGATTGAAATGAGCGTAGTACCTTTACACCTTTCTAAGTGTATACACGTATAAAAAGATATGTGCTGCATCCCTTGTGCAAAAAAACTATCGAGAGGAGAAAGAATATGAAAAAGAAAGTTCTAAGTTTAGTACTTGCTACTGCTATGGTTGCCAGTCTGGCTGCATGTGGTAATACTGCACAGCCTACAGCTACC
>JAILPF010000233.1 GCA_024699575.1 Acetatifactor sp.
TTCAATACGCGAACAACTCAATAATTTATAAAGTTTTGACAGAAACAGATATCAAAGTTAAAATGGTGAAAACAGGAAATAAATCATTGTAATCTGAGGAACTCCCTTATTGTCTCCATCCAACGATATCTTTACACTATCTATCTGTGAGAAGAATTTGACAAAAGAAACGGAAACGGTTTACAATCGTCCTAGCGAAACGGACGAACAGAAAGAGGTTTAGAATGAAGTGGGTAAAATTTAAAGTAAAAACCATTACAGAAGCAGAGGATATCATTATCAGCACACTCTATGATATTGGTTTGGAGGGTGCTCAGATTGAAGATAAAGTGCCGTTGACAGCACTGGAGAAGGAGCAGATGTTTGTGGACATTCTGCCTGATGGACCGGATGATGACGGAATTGCATATTTGAGCTTTTTTGTGGAGGAAAAAGAAGACGGTAGTCTGGAAGTACAGGGACAGCCCACGGATAAAGAGAGTATCCTCGCACAGGTAAAGCAGGAACTGGAGGATCTTCGTATGTTTATGGACATCGGGGAGGGAACGGTTACTGTGGACGAGACCGAAGACATTGATTGGATCAATAACTGGAAGCAATATTTTCACCAGTTTTATATAGATGATATTCTTGTGATTCCTTCCTGGGAGGATGTGAAACCGGAGGATGATGACAAGATGGTATTGCACATTGACCCGGGGACAGCCTTCGGAACCGGAATGCATGAGACTACTCAGCTGTGTATCAGACAGCTTCGCAAACATATCACAAAGGATACGGAGCTTTTGGATGTGGGAACAGGAAGTGGAATTCTTGCGATTCTTTCCCTGATGTTCGGCGCAAAGCATGCGGTCGGAACAGATCTGGATATCTGCGCGGTGGATGCGGTTGCACAGAACTGTGAGACCAATGGAATTGATTCCAAACGTTTTGAGATGATGATAGGTAATATTATCACGGACAAAGCGGTACAGGATAAAGTCGGCTATGAATGCTATGATATTGTAGTGGCTAACATTCTGGCGGATGTGCTTGTGCCTTTGACTCCTGTGATTGTCAATCAATTGAAAAAGGGAGGTATCTATATCACCTCCGGTATCATCGATGACAAAGAGCAGACTGTGGTGGATGCAGTGAGAGCTGCAGGCCTGGAAGTGCTGGAAGTTACCTACCAGGGTGAATGGGTGAGTGTGACTGCCCGGAAGAATTAAGAGGGATATAGGATGTATCAATTTTTTGTGGATGCAGGACAAATTAATATTGCCCATAAGCGTGTCACGATCACCGGAGCTGACGTGAATCATATCAAGAATGTTCTCCGTATGCGAGAGGGCGAGGAGATTGCCGTCAGCAATGGAGTGGATGGTAAAGAGTATCGTTGTGGGATACTGAGCCTGGAGGATGACTGTATTTCCTGTGAACTCCGATTTATCAAGGAAGATGCTGTGGAACTGCCGGTCAAAGTATATCTGTTTCAAGGGCTTCCAAAGGCAGACAAGATGGAACTGATTATTCAAAAAGCGGTGGAGCTTGGAGTATATCAGGTGATTCCTGTTGCCACGAAACGCTGCGTGGTTAAACTGGATGAGAAGAAGGCAAAAAGCAAAATTGCCAGATGGCAGGGAATCGCCGAGGCGGCAGCCAAACAGAGCAAGCGAAGTCTGATACCGCAAGTGACGGATGTAATGAGCTTTGGTGATGCACTTCGCATGGCATCCGGAATGGAACAGAGATGGATTCCCTATGAGCTTGCTGAGGGAATGGAACGGACCAGAGAATTGGTTGGAAGCCTACAGCCGGGGCAAAGCATTGCTGTTTTTATCGGACCGGAAGGCGGATTTGATGAGACTGAAATCGAACAGGCAAAGTCTATGGGATTTAGTCCGATTACATTGGGAAAACGTATCCTCAGAACAGAAACTGCCGGAATGGTAGTTCTTTCATGGATTGTAATAAACATGGAAGGACACACTGCATAATATAATGGTGAGAAACCTTGAGATAAAAGGAGAACTAGATGGAAGTTTATTTAGATAATTCTGCCACCACCAGAGTGTTTCCGGAAGTGGCTGAGCTTATGACGAAAATTATGTGTGAGGATTACGGCAATCCCTCCAGCTTGCATATGAAGGGCGTACAGGCAGAAAATTACCTTCGCTATGCCAAGGAGACACTGGCAAAAATATTAAAGGTGAACGAAAAAGAGATTTTATTTACCTCCTGCGGAACGGAGGCAGACAATCTGGCATTGATAGGTTGTGCCATGGCAAATCAGAGACAGGGGAAACATCTGATAACCACGCAGATTGAGCACCCTGCGGTTCTTCAGACTATGAACTATCTGGAGAGTCAGGGATTCTGCATTACCTATCTGCCGGTGGATGCGTTTGGTCGTATTCGCCTGGAGGATTTGGAAGCCGCGCTTCGACCGGACACGATTCTGGTATCCATCATGCATACCAATAACGAAGTGGGCTCTCTTCAGCCAATTGCCGAGGCGGGAGCGCTGATCAAACGATTCAATCCGGCAATTCTTTTTCATGTGGATGCAGTGCAGGGCTTTGGCAAAGCGGTGATTCATCCGAAGAAAATGAATATTGATCTTCTGGCTGCAAGCGGTCACAAGATTCACGGGCCAAAGGGTGTTGGATTTTTATATGTAAACAGCAAGGTGAAAATCAACCCGATTCTCTTCGGTGGCGGACAGCAGATGGGGATGAGGTCAGGTACAGAGAATGTCGCAGGTATTGCAGGAATGGCAAGAGCAGCGGAGCTTCTGTATCAGCATTTTGAGGAGGAACGAAGAAACCTATACCATTGCAAGCGTAAATTTATCGAGGGCGTCAGACAGATAGAACGCGTGCAGGTAAACGGACTTCTGCCGCAGGATCCTTACGGAGAACAGTCGGCACCCCATGTGGTCAGTGTTTCCTTCCCGGGAGTCAGAAGCGAGGTGTTGCTTCACACCTTGGAGGAATCAGGAATTTACGTATCTGCGGGTAGTGCCTGCTCTGCGCATAAGCCACAGCCCTCGGCTACCTTGAAAGCAATCGGTGCTGGACAGGAAATTCTGGATTCCACAATCCGCTTTAGCTTCTCTGTTTACACGACAGAGGAAGAAATAGACTATACATTGCAGGTTTTGTATGATAAAATTCCTATGCTGAGACGGTTCACACGTAGGTAAAGAAAGGAAATTACAAATGTTTACAGCTTTTTTGATTAAGTATGCTGAAATCGGAATTAAAGGAAAAAACAGATATTTGTTTGAAGATGCATTGATTCATCAGATTAAATATGCGTTGAAACAATGTGATGGAGAATTTTTCATCCACAAGACCAAAGGAAGAATTTATGTGGATGCGAAATCGGAATTTGACTTTGACGAAGTGGTGGAGCATCTTCAAAAGGTTTTTGGTATTTCAGGCATATGCCCGGTAGTCTATGTGGAGGATGAGGGCTTCGAAAAACTGTGCGATACTATTATCCAATATATTGCGGATGTATATCCCGACCGAAATAAGACCTTCAAAGTGCAGGCGAGACGTGCCCGCAAAAATTATCCCAAGGACTCCATGACCATCAACATGGATATGGGTGAAGCAATTCTGAAGGCATATCCTGAGATGAAGGTAGATGTTCATAATCCGGACATCTTATTGCAGATTGAAGTGCGGGAGAAAATCTATATTTATTCTGAGATTATTCCGGGTCCCGGAGGAATGCCTGTGGGAACAGGCGGAAAAGCAATGCTTCTGTTATCGGGAGGTATTGACTCTCCGGTGGCCGGATACATGATTGCAAAGCGCGGAGTTAAAATAGACGCCGTATATTTTCATGCGCCTCCATATACCAGTGAGAGAGCGAAGCAGAAGGTGGTAGATTTGGCAAAGCAGGTGGCAAAATACACAGGACCCATCTATCTTCATGTGATTAACTTTACGGATATTCAGCTCTATATTTATGAGAAATGTCCTCATGAAGAGCTCACCATCATCATGCGTCGCTATATGATGCGAATTGCGGAACATATTGCGAAGGAGACCGAGTGCCTTGGACTCATTACCGGTGAGAGTATCGGACAGGTGGCGTCCCAGACGATGAATTCTCTTGTTGCCACCAATGAAGTGTGCGAACTTCCCGTTTACCGTCCGCTGATCGGTTTTGACAAGCAGGAGATTGTGGAGGTGTCCGAGAAGATTGGTACCTATGAGACCTCCATACTGCCTTATGAAGATTGTTGCACCATCTTTGTGGCGAAGCATCCGGTTACAAAACCGAATGTAAACGTGATTCGTCGTCACGAGCATAACCTGGATGAAAAAATTGATGAATTGGTTGAAACTGCGCTGAAAACAGATGAACTGATTATTGTTGAAGCATAGAAAACACTTGCGGAAATTTCACAAAGAAGGACAAAAGAAAATGTCTCAAAGAGATTGCGTTCTTTGAGACATTCTGTTCTTTTCGTATTGCGAATAAAATATACAAGCTTTAGTATAAGTTAATTATACGGTGTAAGCCTTGAGTACATTTAAAACTTCGTCAACCCCTTCTTCTGCATGAATGTTCAGGTCGATGGGTTTGGAAAGATCCAAACTGAAAATACCCATGATGGATTTAGCATCGATAACGTATCTTCCGGATACCAAATCGAAATCATAGTCGAACTTAGTAATATCATTTACGAATGACTTTACTTTGTCAATTGAATTTAAAGAAATCTGAACTGTCTTCATAAAGAGTACCTCCTTAATATGTGTCATACCTTCTGACAACATATTAACGGTTCACAGAACAAAAGTCAAGGCACAAACAGTACAAAAAAAGAGAGGATAACTATGAAAAGTGTAGCATTGCACAACCTCGGATGCAAGGTTAATTCCTATGAACTTGAAGTAATGCAACAAATGTTACAAGAAAATGGCTACGAAGTTGTGCCATTTGATCAGGTTGCTGACATTTATATCATAAATACATGCACTGTCACCAATATTGCAGACCGAAAAAGCAGACAGATGCTGCACCGGGCAAAACAGAAAAATCCGGATGCCATTGTGGTCGCAGTGGGCTGCTATGTGCAGACAGGAAAAGAGGCTGTGGAGAAGGACGAATGTATTGACCTTGCTATTGGGAATAACCGCAAGAAAGACCTTGCTTCGATTTTAAAAGAATATCTTAAAGAACGTGAACTGCTTCGAACCGGCGAACAGGAGATGATGGACAAGACCCTGGGTGACACGACTGTCATTGACATAAATCACACCTACGAATACGAGGAAATGCAGCTGGTGCAGACTGCGGAGCATACAAGAGCATACATTAAGATACAGGACGGCTGCAATCAGTTCTGTTCCTATTGTGTGATTCCCTATGCAAGGGGCAGAGTGCGCAGCAGACACATGGAGGATATTTTGACGGAAGTGAAGGGAATGGTCGCCGCCGGCTATCAGGAGATTGTGCTGACGGGAATCCATATCAGCTCTTATGGCATCGATTTTGAGGAAGAGGCTTTCAAAGAAGGGAAGAGTGTTGAAGTAAGACGAGCAGAGGAACGTCTCGACTATTCCGGAAGAAGTAAATTGATTGATCTGGTGGAAAGGCTGAATGAGATTGACGGACTGAAACGAATTCGCCTGGGTTCTCTGGAGCCCCGTATTGTAACTTTGGAATTCGCACAACGACTTGCTTCTATGGAGAAGGTCTGTCCGCATTTTCATCTTTCTCTTCAGAGTGGTTGTGATGAGACATTAAAAAGAATGAACCGCCATTATACGACTGATGAATACGCAGAGAGTGTCGGATATCTGCGAAGTGTATACGAGGACCCGGCGATTACCACAGATGTGATTGTGGGATTCCCGGGAGAGACCGAGGAGGAATTTGCCATGACCCGGGAATTCCTCAAAAAGATAAAGTTCTATGAAATGCATGTTTTCAAATACTCCAAGAGAGAAGGCACTAAGGCTGCGGTGATGAAAGACCAGGTGCCCGACCAGATTAAGACCGCACGAAGCAATGTGCTGCTTGAGATGGAGCGTGAGCAGTCCAAAGAATATCGTGAGAAATACCTGAATAAAACGGTGGAAGTTCTGACGGAAGAAGTAAAAAGCATAGGGAAAAACAGATATTTGACAGGTCACACTTCCAATTACATAAAAATTGCAATTTTACTTTCGACCAGTCAAACGGAAGTTGAGCTGAATAAGCTTATGAGGGTTCACACAATAGAAATTTTGCCTGAGGGGATTGTTTTTGGCAAGGAAATGTAAACTTGAATTTTTCTGATAAATGCGGTATGATAAAAGTTAATCGAACACGTTGATTAGGAATGAGGTTGCTTA
>JAILPF010000294.1 GCA_024699575.1 Acetatifactor sp.
TGGAAGGATGACCGTTGACACTGTATTCGCCATTTTTCACATCATTATCCGGATTCCCGTTACAGAATCTCTCCGGGAAAATCTGATAAAATACGGAACGTTTTACCCACTCCGGCTGTCGGTAATCGGCAAGCAGTACAAAGTCATAGGTATGATCCGGAATATATGTCGTAATCTCACGCTGATTATAAAAATAAATCACATCATCACAAACCAGATAAAAATGATAGTGAATCCGGTTTTCCGTCATTTTACATTTTGCAGCATAATAGACAAAACCGTTCTCAACTTTTTCTTTACGGGCTTCCTCCAGATGTTCCGCCCCATTTGGCAATGAGCGCAGGAAAACATGCCGCACCGGCGCCTCCTCATACATTCGGATTCTGATGGTAACCGTCTCTCCGAGGCTCGGTTGGGGATTACTTACAAAGCACTCCGTCCCATCACTATATACGCTTTCCAGCCATTGCTCCATTTCTCACTTTCTCCTTAATACAATTCTCTGACAGACTGTCGTTCCACGATATCGACATCCATCTTTTCGTTTGCCACTAATTTTTCTTTTGTCTCAATCATTCTAAAAAGATACTCTCCGGCAAGCTGTGCTTTCTTCTGCAAGTCCTGACCGATTGTGGTAAGCTGTGGGCTGGAATATCTGCACTCCGGCAGATTATCAAACCCAACCACAGAGATATCATCCGGTATATTCATCCCGCAACGTTTTAAACCTTCCATCAGACCGAATGCAAGAATATCAGACATAGTAACTGCCGCTGTGAATTTTATATTGGAAAATGCCACTCGCTTTGCAGCGTCCACGCCCTGATCATATATCGTCCATGTCTCAAAAATATGATCCGGGGTAATCTCGACTCCTCTCTCTTTGCATGCCGCACAAAATCCGTTGAATCGCTCATACACAACACCGGAATTGGTGATCTTGGGTCCCACAAATGCAATCTGCCTGTGTCCTTTCGCCAGCAGATATCTGGCTGCCAGATAACCACCCTTATAATCATCCAGTCCGATGTTTACAATGTCCACACCTTCCGCATAGCTGTCTATGTACACCGTCGGAGCTTTCACTCTCTCTTCAATCTCTTTGATTTCTTCCCGGTAGGGCCCCAGAAGGATAATTCCATCTACATTCCATGTTGAAAAAATAGGAATCATCTCCTTGCATTCACTTACGGAGCGAATCATCAGGTAATATCCTCTTTTACGCACATAGTTCTCCAATAGGGCCAGCATTTGTTCATAATAAGGGCTGGAGGAAAAAGGCTCATCCTCCGAGAGGTAAGGCATCACTACGCCGATAATCCTACTCTCTTTTCTGGCGAGGCTGCGCGCAGTAGCGCTCGGCTGATAATCATTTTCCTCAATTATTTTTTGCACCTTTTTAATGGTTTCCTCCGAAACCTTGTTGTAATTACCATTGATAACGTTGGAAACCGTTGCTGTGCTTACCCCTGCTTTTTTTGCTATGTCTTTGATCTTCATAAAACTACTACCTTCTTTTACTTTTTTGAAGCATCTGAGCTATCCAGCGAGTACGTTCTTCCAGCTCTGTGAAATCAGAAAGTCTCCACTCCCAGTTGGGGCTTCCTACCGTACCCGGAGAATTCAGTCTTGCTGCATCATCAAGTTCCAGAATATCATAAGTTGGAATAATAGCCAAGTTCGCATTACTTTCTAACATAAAACGAAGCATTCTGCTGCATACTCCCTCACCCGGAGTACCGTATTTTTTCAATGCTTTATCGACAGCAGCCCTCGTCTCATTATCCAATGCCACATACCAGCCCTTCACCGTCTGATTATCGTGAGTGCCGGTATAAATCAGCTGATTTTTCTGTGGCTCTTCGTCAGAAAGCAGACTGAATTCCGCAATGTACATTCCCATCAGGCCATAGTGATCCCTCAAGGTCAAAACCTGAGGTCTTAAATCTCCCAAATCCTCCGCAACGATCCAGATATCCGGGAATTCTTTCAATACGGTATCAAACACCTGATATCCCGGTGCTTCCACCCATTTTCCCTTCACTGCTGTCTCACAGGAAGCAGGAATCTTCCAGTAAGTATCGAATGCTCTGAAGTGGTCGATTCGGATGATATCGTAAAGTTTACTGCTGTAGGAAAGTCTGTCCAGCCAAAACCGGAATCCATCCTCTGCAATGTGCTTCCAGTTGTAGATAGGATTTCCCCATCTCTGACCGGTAGCACTGAAATAATCAGGCGGAACTCCCGCAATAAATCTTGGTCTTCCATCCTTATCCAACAGGAAGTCTTTTCTGGCTTTCCATACATCCAGAGAATCGATTCCGACATAAAACGGAATGTCCCCCATAATTAAAATGCCCTTGTCATTGGCGTACTTTTTCAATGCATTCCACTGCAAATAAAACATGTATTGCAGGAAAATCTGATACTCTATCTCCTGCTTCAATCCGGAAAGATCATACTTCTGATTTAATATCCAATCCTGCTGAGCTTTGGGCCATTCGTTCCAGCAACGCATCTCATTGGCTCTCTTGAGCGAAATAAAGACTGCATAGGGACGTACCCAGTCCATCCTGCAGAACTCCTCGTACTTCTCCCTGTCCTTATTCAACTTCTTAAATCCACGGAACGCCGACCTTAAATAAGTATCTTTATAGCTGCGGGCTCTGTCATAATCCACTTTACACTTATCCTTAGACACATAAGGCTTTCTTTTGCGCGCCAAATACCCTTCCTTCTCCAGAAGTTCCAGGTCAATATACAACTCATCCCCGGCATAGGAGGAAAAAGGTTGATACGGAGAATTACCATATCCCAACGGATTCAAAGGTAAAATCTGCCAGACGCTCATACCCATCTCGGATATAATATCCACGAAACGATACGCCTCTCTGCCCAATGTACCCACACCTTCATCTGAAGGTAATGCAGAAACAGGCATCAAAACCCCCGCCCGTCTCTTTTCCTTTTTGGTCCTACTTTCTGCACTGCTCAATTTTACAGTCTCCTTTCCCCATCTTAACCCGTTATATCAACCGGTTTATCGGTTAACTGTTTTTGTGTAATATAAAATGTATTTGTTCGATTATGTACAAAATTCTTTCAGCATTATCATATTGGTTAATCGTTTTACCAACCCACAAATCCATCTTAGTGCATTATGTTCAAAAAGTCAACCGACTTTTTTTATTTACAAGACATTTTTCCAATATTATATTATTATTATAAATATATTTCCAGTGAGTAGGAGAAATTTTTATGTCAGCAATTTGGGGAATGTTATCTTTATCAAATGCAAAACCGCTTCCATCAGATATTGATAATCTCATGGAACATACCTATCGTAACAAATGCCGCATCGACCGTGTGGAAGGTCTTCAGTCCGGCAACTGCTATATGGGCTGTGGCGTCCAGTATTTCACCCGTGAGGCAGTCTCAGAGATTCTGCCGATCTATGATGCAGAGCGCAAACTGTTTTTCACTGCCGACTGCATTCTGGACAACCGTGCTGAACTGTTTTCAAAATTGGCTGATGCCACCCTGCCTTCCGACACCCCGGACGGTACATTAATGTACCACGCCTATATAAAATGGGGAATCGATTGTGTGAAGCACTTTAGAGGTCTTTTTGCTCTCGCTGTCTACGACAAAAAGCTGGACGCTCTCTATCTGGCTGCTGACCAGACATCCTCTCGTTGCGTCTATTATTATCAAACGGAGGATTCCGTCATCTTTTCCTCTCTGATTGAACCGATACGCCGTGTATATCCCGCTCTTACACACAGTGAAAGTTATCTCTGTGATTTTTTAACCATACCGGGACTGATGCCCAATCTGATATCCACCGAAACCCCTTGGGAAAATCTTTTTCTGATTAATCCGGGTACATATCTGCGTTTTAGCAAGGGGCAGAAACAGGAAATATGTTACTGGACGCCGGCCGAACCGTTGCAAGACTGTCACTGCCGAACAGCATCTGAATGTGGTACCTACTTCCGCTCTCTTTATCAGGATTGTGTTGCCTGTGCCCTGCGCACGGATGGAAATGTGGGTATTTCTTTAAGCAGCGGTCTGGACTCTGCAAGTGTTGGTGCTCTCGCAGCAGACCTTTTGGCTGCGAAAGGTCAGAAGCTCTACACTTATACCTACGTTCCCTTCGAAGAACCGATTGCGGACGGCCCTTCCGGAAATGTATATGACGAGACAGAAGATGTAAAAAAAATTGTCGCCATGCATCCCA
>JAILPF010000304.1 GCA_024699575.1 Acetatifactor sp.
TGAAGAAATGTCCGATGAGCAGCTTGAAGCGTTAGCACCCTGGAGCCCTGTGGTTCAGGAACGCTGTGTCAATAAAGACGAGTGAATATCCGGGAAATCCCCGGATTTTTCATCTACATTACCCTAAAACTTTGCGCTTACGATGTAAATGGCATTGTACGCAAGGGAACAATACATAAGGGTCAATCAACAAGTTAAAAGCCGGGTTTGACACCTTAAATTGAATATGCTACGCTTAACTTATCAATGGGGGAAGGCGGGGGCATTTTATGAGAATTATTTCCAGAGAAAAGGTTCATAAAAAAGTCATTTCCGATCAAGGAGTACAGAAAAAGACAGATTCATTCAGTATTGCGGTAATCATCATTAGTAATATTGTTTCAATTTGTTTGATTATCCTGGCGATACTGATGTTTTTGAATTCGTAGGCAGATGAGCGGGGGATAATAAGATGGAACAGACAAAAATGAGCATTTTCCAATTCAAAAAAAGGCTTTACGAGATTGTGGAGGCTGGAACCGCCGAAGACCCGGCCAGCTTATCCTATGACATCATGATGTTTATCGCGGTTTTCGTGGGAATGATTCCTCTTACCAGACGTACTTCAAACACATATACGCTGATTGTCGATGTACTGACCCTTACTCTATTTTGTATTGATTATGCAATTCGTGTTTTCACTTCTGATTATAAGATGGGTGTGGAGAGCTATAAAGCCTATCTGTACTATGCATTTACCCCCATGGCGATTGTGGATTTACTGTCCATCTCGCCCGTGCTGTCCTTTGCATTTCCCAATTCAACCCTAGTCAGTCTATTCAGAGTATTCCGAGTTCTTCGCGTGCTGAAACTGGTGCGCTATTCCAAAACCATGGTAACAATCACAAACGTGCTCAAAAAAGTACGCAGACAGCTCTCTGCGGTACTTGTACTTGTGGTAGTCTATATTCTGGCAACAGCCATGATTATCTTCCAGGTGGAACCGGAGCTGTTTGATAACTTTTTCGAAGCGGTATATTGGGCGGCGGTATCCATTACCACCATCGGTTACGGAGACATTTCACCCGTTTCTCCATGGGGGCGTGCAATTACCATCGTCTCTGCCCTGGTTGGCATGGCGATAATCGCACTGCCCAGCGGCATCATCACCGCCGCATACATGGATGAAATGCACAAGAAAAAAACGAAGCACGAGTTATAGTGAGGAAGGAAAACAAGCGGCTGCTTAAAATCCTTTTTTTGCCTGCCGCAGGATATCCTCTAAGATGGATATTCTTTTTTCCAGATTCGCATCCATCATCTGTTTAGCGGTTTTCGTACCGCGTTTCAGCGACATTACCCACTTTGCCTTCTCGATAGCAGCATTGCAGGATTCGATGATTTCTGAATTGGTTTTTTCATGAACACAGTCTCCGGCGGCCATGGCAGTCCGAAAGATATCGAACCGGTCTATATCATCGCTATCTCGGACACTCATCTGGAAAGGCGTCATATCATCCGGCAGGTTATCGGTCAGACTGTGTCTTGCGACACCCTTCACAATCTCTTCCGACAGTTCTGCATCATATCCTATATTATCAAGATAGATTCTGGCTATTTCCGAACTGACAAAGGCGTGATAATGCAAATCTTCAAAGTGTTCAATCTCTCTGTAGCCCACATCGTGAAGAAGGCAGGCAATCGTCAGGGTTTCTAGCGGAAGGCTTTCCGCCTTGGCAATGCGAATACCGTTTTCTGCCACCCGGATGGAGTGCTCATACCGATACAGCATATCTCCCCTATCCGGTGTTGGGGCGAGCATATCATACAAAAATGCCTTGGTTTCACCGATGATATCATCTGCTTTTTGATGTTGCTTTAACACTTCGGATGCTCTTTCGGAAATCACGTTGATTCCTTTTCTTTTCACATCATCAAAATAGATTGTCTGAAAGCCCATTCTTCCCGGTACAATCAGATTGGATTTGGTATTGTCGATAAAGACACACTCCTCAGCCTTCAGACCGGATTGCTTTAGGGCTTCCCGGAAGATTTTGGCATCGGATTTTCTGGAGTGAACGTTGGCGGAGATGACGATGACGTCAAACAGGCCTTTTAACTCCGTCTGTTCAATGATTGCCTCAATTCTATCGGTCCTGTTATCCGTAATCATCCCGATGAGATACTTGTCCTTATGATTGCGGATGAATTGAACGATATTTGTATCCAGTGTCACATTTAAAAAAGCTTTTTCCAATACTTCGAAATCTAACTTCCGACCAATCTCCTCACAGAATTCATCCCACATATCTCTATGAGTGATTTCGCCGTAAAGCAATGCTTTATTATGCCTTGTGTAGGCTGCTTCCACAATTTCGTATGGGATATCCGTATATTTGCTGATGTATGAAATCATGGTCTCGCGTCCGGTTTTTTCTACAGTGATTACCCCGTCAAAATCAAAGAAGATCCCCTTAATATGCTTCCCTATTTCCATGCTATCTCCTAGCGGTCAGCTAATTTTTCAGGTTCGGGATAGTCCACGCCAAAGGTCTCAACGGTAACGGTATCGATGACCTGCGGCTCCAAGGGACGATCGTTGTAATCGGTGCGGGTCTCAGCAATCTTGTTTACCACATCCATGCCCTCAGTTACTTTTCCGAAAGCTGCATAGCTTCCGTCCAGATGGGGAGAGGTTTTGTGCATGATGAAGAACTGGCTTCCTGCGGAATCGGGATGCATAGCTCTTGCCATGGAGAGAACACCTTCTGTGTGCTTTAAATTGTTCTCCACGCCGTTCTGGGCAAACTCACCCTTGATGCTGTAGCCGGGACCACCCATACCGGTGCCGTCGGGACAACCGCCCTGAATCATAAAGCCTTTGATTACGCGGTGAAAAATCAGTCCATCATAGAATTTGTGGTTAATCAGACTGATAAAGTTGTTGACAGAGATGGGAGCTACATCAGGATATAGCTCTAATTTAATCACATCTCCGGTTTTCATTGTCATTGTAACGATAGGATTCTGTGCCATATTTTTATCGCCTTTCTAAATAAAATGTAGTATAATAATAGTATCGTAAATTTGGGTCGGAGTAAAGTACTTAAAAGAATAAGATGGAGGAAGGGCAGGGGTATGGAAAAAAAGATGTATCTGAAACGACTGATTATCGTGCTGAAGAATGGCGAGACACTAGCTGAGATTTATCCGGTGACAGAGGATTTGAAGGAAGCCGGGGTTTCGTCTTTTGCATTACTTGCGGATGAATTGCTGGAGAACCCGGCGCTTGTCAGCCAGATGGGAACAGAGGAATTTCTCTTTTTGACGGATGATACCCAGGTGGCGGAGCTCACCATGCGGGAGAACAGAGCAACACTTGCATATCTCCATGCAGGAGGAGATTCAGACTTTTCCACGGTTCCCTACGGAGTGGACGGAGCGGAGGGACTGGATGTGGAGTTCTTGGAGCGCGTGTATAGAAGACATGCCGGAATCTCCTGGGATATCTTAGAGACCGACAGATGCAGTATCCGCGAGACCACTGTGGAGGATGTGGATGCATTTGTCAAAATCTACAGTGATCCCGAGATTGTCCGTTACACGGAGGAGCTTTATCCTGAGGTTGGAAAGGAAAAAGAGTATATCCGACAGTATATCGAGAAAGTTTATCAGTATTTCGAGTTCGGTGTATGGACAGTCCAGTTAAAGAAGACAGGAGAGATTATCGGACGTGCCGGTTTTAGCGTAAGAGACGGATACACCTTGCCGGAGCTGGGATTCATCATTGCAAAAAAATGGCAGAACAAAGGGATTGCCACAGAAATCTGCTCTGCAATCCTTGCCTATGGCAAAGAATATTACGGGTTCGATAAGGTGCAGCTTTTGGTCCGCCCGGAGAACGAGGCTTCCATCGCATTGTGTAAGAAGCTTGGATTTCAAGAGGAAAAGCAGGTTAGAGAAGGCGGAAAAGAGTACCTGTATATGGTTTGGAAAGGGTGAGTGTAATAGATTACACTGCTTAGGCCGGGTGCAAATGAAACTGCACCTGGCTATTTTGATAAAAGCGGATGGGATTAGCTATGATGAGAATTGGAATTTGCGATGATGAAAAAGTATGCTGTGATATGCTGGTTCAACAAATCGAAGAGTGTTTTAAGGATATTGATGGGGACTATGAGCTGATATGCTTTTCCTCCGGTGAAGAAGTTCTGGATTATCAGGGTGAACAGATTCATTTATTGTTCTTAGACATAGAGCTGAAAGGCGTGGATGGAATCCAATTGATGAAGAGACTTGCACATGATTCGAGAGTCTTGAGGATTGTTTTCACGAGTAGCCACCAAGAGCTGGTATTTGATGCATTTAGTACAAAAACGATAGGCTTTTTGTCAAAGCCTATTAAGAACACAGGAGTTTTAAAATTTATTCAGAAGGTAAGGGCAGAGTTAGATAATAACCGGATAATTACATTTGTTTCGGGAAAACAAACAATATATAAGGGGATAAATGATGTAATCTGTTTAGAGGGAGAAAAAAATTACACGTATCTATATAGTGCCGATGCCGAGGGAGATAGAATACTTGTAAGTGGTTCGCTGAAGTATTGGCAGGAGCAGTTGAATCATTCATCCGTTGTTCGGATACATAAATCCTATTTGATTAATCATCAGCACGTTCAGCAATGGGACAATGGATATGTGCATATGGATAATGGTATGAGGCTGAAGATAGGAAGAGCATACTTGAAACAGGCGACGGATAGTTTTCATAGATATTTACAAGAGATTGCAAGGAACAGGATTGGTTAGAGCGGTATGTTTGGAAGTATTGTGTATAACTGTGTGGAATTACTAAATTATTACCTGGTATGCAAATTTCTGCTGGGTGTAAGTTTTTGCAAAGAACGATGGAAATATGTATTGTTACTGTGTGTGTCAAGTATAATGCAAGTTGTGGCATACATAGGTGGAGCAGAGATATATCGTAGCACCTTTATACCGCTTTTGACGGGAATCATTGGAATCATTTTTTTGGCGGAGAGGAAACGCTGGAGAAATGTATTTATCGTTTTTCTTGCATATTTTATTTCCAGCATTGTGAATGTGCTGGGAGGGACCTTGCTTGCGCTGGTCTTACAAACAACACAGAATCAGGTGGTTGATTCTGTCTGGCTGTCGAATCTGGCAGAGTGCACCGGAATCATTGTCTTTTTGGCATATAGCCATTTTGAAAAAGAAACATATCAAGGAAAACTACCGATGACTACGGCTCAATATGTTGTGTTGTTTTTGGGGGCTGTGTGCTTGTATATTCTTGTGGGATTTGCGCAAATGGTAATGAGGAAGAAAATGGAATTGCTAAGCCAAATGGATAAAATGGTTGAGTGGACAATAATGCTCTTTGCAATTCTCTTTGCAGCATTATACCTGTGGCAAAGAATTACATGGAAAAATGCGCTACATTATAAAATTCAAAATGAAAGATATTCCTTGTTCTTAAGTGAACAGGAAAAATATATTCATACCGTTATTATGGAAGATGAAAGGCGCAGAAAGCTTCGACATGATATGAATGCACATATGCTTGCATTGCAGAGTATGGCATCAGAACAAAAATGGGATGAATTATGCATGTACCTAAAGAGGATAGGTGCGGAACTAAATGAAACTCAGACACAAAACTATACAGGAATATCTTCAGTAGATGCCATCATTAACACGTGGAAGACTAGGGCAGAAGAACAAAAAATAGGTTGGGAATGGCATGGAATGGGGCTAAGGCAGACTAAGATTGATTTATTTGATTTATGTGTTGTTTTTTCCAATATATTAAGTAATGCAGTGGAAGCTTCGTCAAAAGTGAAAAACCGAGGATTTATCAAAACTCAGGTGACTTATGCCCATGGAAAGCTGGTTTTAAATATGGAAAACGCCTGTGATACAAACTTGTCTGTTAAGGACAGACCGACAACCAGCAAGGAGGATGCTTTTTTTCATGGCTTAGGATTAAAAAATGTAGAGAATATAGTGAAGAAATATCAGGGATTTATTGGTTATGAAGCTCAAAACGGAGTTTTCAGTGTGAACATAATATTGTAAAAGTAGCCCTATTGTGTCGTTCGTCAAAAAAAAATGTCGTTCGTCCAATAGGGTTTGCTTTTACAGAAAACACAGAGTAGGATACTCCTTAGAAAGGAGTGGATGATAATGTTTTTATAAATAAACATTGTTGGAGTTTTTGAATGGTTTTTTGAAAAAATAGATAAGAAAGCGTGAGGAAACAGATGTGAAAAATGTACTAAAACAACTGGGAAAGGCAATTTGCTATATTGCGTTATTCCTTGGAATGCAGTTGCTTACCGGCATTTTATTCAGTTTTGGATACGGCATCATCGCTGGTGTAAACAACGGGCTTTCCGGTGAGATATTAGATCAGGTAACAGTGGCACAAATGGCAGAAGAAGCACTTCGTAGAAATCAAGTTATGTTGGTATTGGTATCCGATGTTTTATGCGTACTGTTTTTAATGGCCTTTTTTGGCATCCGCAAGAAGAAATGGTATAGAGAAACAAATATAAATCAGATTTTTCCAAAAGATATCCTTTACTTTGTGGTTATAGGCTTAGGAACAGCCCTGCTAATCAATGGAGTATTGAATCTGCTGCCGGATTCGTTACTGGAAGACTACATGGAAGCATCCGGCGTGCTGACTCAGGATACGACAGTTTTCACGGTGCTATTGGGAGTTATAATCGGACCAATTGTCGAGGAAATTATTTTCCGTGGTATTATTCTGAATCGCTTAAGAAAAGCAATGCCGGTAACGGCAGCGGTTCTCGTGTCATCATTCCTGTTTGGAGTGGCACATATTCAGCCGATTTGGGCGATATATACATTCGTGCTCGGATGTATTTTGGCGATTGCGGCAGTAAGAACTGACTCAATTGTGCCATCTATTATCATACATGTAATATTTAATGCATGTGGCGAATTGCTTGCAGCAAGTAATATTGAGGGTACGATGATTAGTGGCATATTGTTTGCATTCATGGGCTGTATTTTGATGGCAGGAACTGCAATGATATATATAAAGAATCAGCAAAAGAGTGAACATGGAGGTGAGGAGAATGGTTCTGACAGGGATAGGTGTGCTTGATTGGATTATAACTGGCTGAAGGGTGATAATAATTAAAGA
Source organism: Acetatifactor sp. (assembly GCA_024699575.1). Classification (GTDB taxonomy): domain Bacteria; phylum Bacillota; class Clostridia; order Lachnospirales; family Lachnospiraceae; genus Acetatifactor. The sequence goes on from JAILPF010000304.1 coordinate 7,177, forward strand.
GATTATTGCGAATATTGCCATAGGAAATGAGGGGCAGAAAGGGCAAAATGTTGGAGATTAAAGAACAACAGGAATTGAATATAGAAAATGTTCTAAGCTACAGAGGAAAAATAAAGCAGGCAGAATTGGAAAATAAAGGAAAAGAGATGGAAAGCTTGATTCAAAAATCGGGCGCAAAGCGTGCAGGCAATCCGATAACTGCTACTTATGCTGTTGAAGGGGATGCAATTGACATAGAATTGCTTATTCCCATAGACAGGAGCATTGAGTCAACGGAGCAGTTTGTTTTTAAGAAGCAGCTTAAAATTGTAAATGCGGTAGTCGCTTCTTACAAAGGGCATCCTATGGGATTACAGGATGCATGTAACCAGTTAAACCAATACATCATACAACAGCATTTGCAACCTATAACGGTGGGATATAACGTGACGAAGAAAACGGATATGTTGAATCCCGAAAACACAGAGATAGATGTATATGTGGGGATCAGCCCAAATATCTTATAAGATATAAATCAGTTTTGCCAATGGCAAACTGTTTTATATAAAGAGGGGACTCTGAAAAGTATGCGCAACCATCAGAGTCCCAAACACAAGCACTTATTGAAAAGTACTCGGGTAAAGTATACTACT
>JAILPF010000310.1 GCA_024699575.1 Acetatifactor sp.
CCATTAGGCGTCCGTAGAAAAGCCAGTCAGCCAGCTTATCATACGCAGCCGTTCGATTTATGTAGGTGGGACTGCCTTGTGTACGTCCGATTGAGACCCCAGGAGATTGAATAAGCAATGAGAAACGCTGGATACCATGCAAATTCAACTTATGGAGGAATCGTTTATGTACAATGCAGTTGGAATTGATGCTTCTAAATTCAAAAGCACAATTACCGTAATTCAGCCCGCAGGAGTTGTTATCCGTAAACCCTTTGATGTCCTACATACATCAGGCGAGCTGAACACCCTTGTAACCTATCTACAGTCTCTGGAGGGTGAAACCAGAGCTGTCATTGAATGTACAGGACGTTATCATGAACCTGTAGTTAAGTCTTTATCAGAAGCCGGCATTTTCATTTCTGCTGTCAACCCTAAGCTGATTAAAGGACAGAAACAGAGCTCTCTGCGTAAAGTAAAATCAGATCCGGCTGACGCTCGTAAAATCGCCAAATATGCTCTTGACAACTGGGCAGAACTGCGACAGTATTCAAGTATGAATACTACGAGAGAACAGTTAAAAACACTTAATTCGCAGTTTGACTTCTTTATGAAACAGAAAGTTGCTGCAAAAACAAATCTCATCTCACTTCTGGATAATACATATCCGGGTGTGAACAAACTCTTCGACAGTCCTGTCAGAGAAGACGGAAGCGAAAAGTGGGTTGATTATGCTTATTCTTTTTGGCATGTTGATTGTGTTCGCAAAATCGGCTTAAAAGCTTTTACTGAGCGTTATGAGGCATTCTGCCAAAAGCATCACTATAACTTTCAGAAAGGAAAACCTGCGGAGCTTTTCGAAGCTTCCAAACAGCTTGTTGCAGTATTCCCGAAAGAGAAATCCTATAAGCTCCTCATTCAGCAAAGTATTCAGCAATTGAATCTTGCCTCTGAACACATTGAAATACTCCGTAAGGAAATGAACCAACTGGCTTCAACACTTCCTGAATACAACACCGTAATGAGTATATATGGTGTTGGTGAAACCTATGGTCCCCAACTCATTGCCGAAATCGGTGATGTTTCCCGTTTTACTCATCGTGAAGCTATCACTGCATTCGCAGGTGTTGACCCTGGTGTAAATGAATCAGGTCAGTTCAAACAACGCAGCAATCGTGCTTCCAAAAATGGTTCAACAAGGCTTCGAAAAACGCTCTTTCAAGTTATGAGTACATATCTCCAAAACAAGCCTGTTAATGAACCGGTTTATCAGTTCCTTGACCGAAAACGAGCCGAAGGAAAGCCTTATCTCGTTTACATGACTGCCGGTGCCAATAAGTTCCTTAGAATCTATTATGGCAAAGTCAAGGAGTGTTTACGAAATCTGGAACAGGAATCAAACGAAGAGTTCTGATAGTTATCAAACATACCTTCTCAAAAACTGGCTATTAAGGCAGTTTATTTCGTGTACCTATTTTTTCCAATAAAACTTTTTTCAATTAACACTTGACTTTTTATTAGTAGGCTTTTCTAAAAAACAGACTTCGAGCAAAAGATAATGCAGAGTATTATGGAATTCATTTTGATTTTTTCTATGATGATTCCGAAGCCTTTAATGCAGAAGTCTACATGCCGGAAAAAACGGGACTTAGTAGAAGTGAATTGTTGGAGATGCCAATAGAGGAAAGACTTGTTCATAGAGACGTATATTATCCTCAGCACATTCAATTTCCAGAGAAGATACGAATTCATAAAAGAGTGGAACTACAGAAGTTGATGGAAAAGCTTCTTCTCAACTTTGATGAAAAAAAATTTGGACAGGAAATGATTATGAAGTCTATTTTCTATGAAATTATGTATATGATTATAGAGGAAGTTACTCAAGTGTCAGCTGATGAAGAGCTTGAACAGAGTGAAGCATTTCTTCGTTATATACAGGATTACTCGAATTGTTATGAAAAGAAAATAGATATTGCACAAATGGCATTGGAATATGGTATGTCACCAAATAAATTTAGGGAATATTTTTGCAGTATTATGAAAAAAACTCCAAAGAAGTATTTCTTAGATTATAAGATG
>JAILPF010000331.1 GCA_024699575.1 Acetatifactor sp.
TGGACCGGAAGGTATTATTGGGGCTTACCAGAAGATACATCTGCCCTATCCGGAATTTCATTGGGCGACCAGAGGAGAAAAACCTTTTATGTTTGAGACACCATGGGGCTTGATTGGTGTCGGAATTTGTTATGATTCATATAGCTTTCCGGAATTGATGAGATATTATGCGGCGAAGGGATGCCGTATATATATCAATTCTACAGCTTATGCAAAATGTCACGGTGAGCAGCTCGCACGTCTTACGCTTGAAGCATATGCTTCCATAAACGAGATGTATATTGTTTCATCCAATCTTGTGGGAGTTGATGTGAACAATGATTTCTGGGGAGGATCAAGTATCCTTGGCCCTGACACAGATCCTTACAGTTTTACATATTATGCAGGATATCCTTTTGCGGATAAGGAAGGAATAAAACCTTCGGTATATACTGCTACCATTGATCTGGGGCTCGCAAAGAGAGGAGAGTTTGAACCTAATAAGGATGTGAATGATACGACTGATTTCAGACCGATTCTTTATTCGACATGGATGGATGAGCTTTTAACTGATGAAAAGTATTGTGAATGAGAGGTGGATCATATGAGAGATGCAATCAAGATTTCAACTGTGAGTTTTAACGCAAAATGGGGAGATAAGCAGTCCAACTTAAGTAGGATGAAGGGCTATATTGAGCAGGCAGTGTCGGAAGGTGCAAACTTGATCGTTTTTCCTGAGATGGCACTTACTGGATATGACGACGAGAAAGAGAAAACATTGAAGGACAAGATGCAGTATCGCGAGGCAGAGACCATTCCGGGAGAGTCATCCGATGAGATTGCAAAACTGACAAAAAAATATGGTGTGTACGTTGTATTTGGAATGCCTGAGAGAGATCGGGATGATTATGACAAACTATATAACTCTGCGTGTGTATGCGGACCGGATGGAGTGATTGGAGGATATCGAAAGATTCATTTACCTTATCCGGAATACCATTGGGCAAAGAGAGGTGAAAAACCGCTGATATTTGATACTCAATGGGGACCGATTGGAGTAGGCATTTGCTATGATACTTATTGCTTCCCTGAACAGATGCGATATTACGCTGCGAAGGGCTGCAGGATTCATGTAAATTGCACAGCACATGCAAAATGTCACGGAGAAACGATTGCTAGAACAACTGTTGAGGCTTACGCTGCAATGAATCAGATGTTCATTGTCTCCTCAAATTTAGCGGGTCTAGATTTATATAATGATTTCTGGGGAAGTTCCAGTATAGTCGGACCGGGTAGTGATAAATTTTCTGTAGCTTATTATGCAGGATATCCTTTTTCGGATCTTAGAGGACATATCGATAAGATGTTCTCAGCGATTATTGATCTTGGTCTTGCAACGCGTAGCATATTTGAGCCCAACCCCGGCATAGATAATGCCACAGACTATAGACCGCAACTTTATAAGCGGTTCTTTGATGAACTGCTCCTGGACTCTAAGTTTTTGCGTACAGAATATGACGTTTAAATAAATGGAGGTGACATCAATGGACGGCTATGTAGTTACGATCGCGCGTGGCTATGGAAGTGGAGGAAGTCACATTGCACATAAGTTATGTAATGAACTTGGGATAAAATACTTTGATAGTGAGATCCTTGACCGGGCAGCGGAAATGAGTTCGATCAATGAACACTATTTCTATGAGGCAAATGAAAAGATAAAGAAGGGAGTATTATCTTTAAATACACGAAAAGGCCATTACACAGGGAATTTGTATTCTGCTGATGATAAACAATATCTTTCCAATGAAAATTTATTTAATTATCAGGCAAAGGTCATAAAAGAAATCGCGCTTGGCAAAAAGGAATCCTGTGTGATAATTGGCAAAGCTGCTAATCGCATCATAGGGAGTCTAAAAAATGTGGTGTCCGTCAATATTCAGGCTCCGCTTCCGTACTGTATCAATAATATATCAGAACGATTGATGGTCAATAAAAATGAGGCAAAGGAGCTTATTCTAAAGACTGATCAGTATAGAATGGACTATTACAAGTATTATACAGGTGGGAAGTGGGATGATCCAAAAGAGTACAATCTATCTATCAATACTGCGGATTGCGGTGAGGACTATGCGGTAAAAATCATTATCGATTATCTAAAACATAAGAATGTGATTAGTTGATTGGGAGGAAATGTTATGGTAAAAATAGCAACGACCTGTATGAGAAGTGAATATGATGTCGCAGAAAATTTGGCAAAGATGATGAAGTGGATCGACGAGGCAGCAAACAATGGTGCCAATCTCATTGTTTTCCCGGAGATATGTCTCCAGTGCTATCCCTGCAGAGATCTTATTACAGAACAGGAATATCAGTGGAAAACGGCAGAACTGATCCCAGAGGGTGAGTCAACCCAGACACTTATCCGTAAGGCGAAAGAAAAGAATATATACATTGTTTGGGGAATGACTGAACTGGACAAGGAGGATAGCTACAAAAAGTATAATACCAACGTGTTGGTGGGACCCGAAGGTTATATCGGAAAATATAGAAAAGTTCATCGGGGACTGTCAGAGAACTTTATCTGGTACAAGAGTGATGAATTTGGTTTTAATGTGTTTGATACATCTATTGGAAAAATCGGAATGTGTACATGCCTTGATAAAGCGCATCCAGAGAGCGCTTTGGAACTGGCTGCACTTGGAGCCGAAATCATTGCCATGCCTACCGGATGGCCGTATGCCAATTCAGACCTTCCGACAGAAGAGGATACCATGTATCGTTTTTACCAGTTATACGATAGAGCGAGAGCAGCGGAGAATTCTGTCTATTGGGTATCTTCCAATACTGTTGGCCTCAATGGATGTTACAATTTTGTCGGGAACAGTAATATAGTGGATCCATCGGGTAAAATCGTGGCAACAACAGGTGAAGCGGAAGGAATCGCTTATTATGAGATCGACGATCTTCAAGCAGATGTTTATAGACACAGAACAACTGATTTCTTAGGATTTGCCGTCTCCCAAGGAAGGCGTCCCGAGATGTATAAAAATCTTGTTTCGGAATTTTAAGTAAAAAACAAAGATGTTATGTTGCAGGGCTATCGCATTGATAAGGTGCGATAGCCCTGTCTTGCTGTTGCTTAAAATAAAGCTTGAAAATAGAGCTTATATTTTTGTGCCTTTTCTTACTATTTGAGATGGTCGGATGAGAATTGTTACTGTTAAAGCTACTTTAATTTATGATAGTTTATAAGAGACAGCATGGTAGATGACTATAAATACCAGAGCGACGTGGGAGGAAGATATGAACAAGGAAGATATAAAAAATTGGTTGGATCGGTATCAGAACCAAATACGAAGTGATGCGGAAGAATTATTGGATATGCAAATGCCCGAGGTGAGTGAAGAGTTATTTGCGATTTTTGAGAAGACGGGGAGTCGTATTGAGTATGAGGAAGTATATTGTGAAAGACGTAAATTTTTATCAGTGTTTGGATGTATGACAATTCTGGATTCTGCAGAAAAATACAGACGGAAACTGGAAGCTGTTATCAGAAATGTTTGCGAAGAAGAATGCTGGGCATTGCCTGCCCATGTGAATAGAGCCAGCGATTTGGATTGGCGCAATTGTGTTGATCTGCTTGCTTCTGAAACTGCGAACATTCTGGCAGAGTTATCAACGCTGTTGCGAGAAAGGTTATCAGATGATATCCATATTCTCATAAGAGAAAATATACAAAAGCGTATTTTTGATCCCTATTTGTCAAGGAAGCCTTATGCGACATGGGAAAATTGCGAGATGAACTGGAATGCGGTTTGTAACGGGAATATAGGAGGGGCGGCGATATATTTGCTGCAAGACAAACCAGAGGTTTTGAATCAGCTTTTGGAACGTGTTTGTGATAATTTAGTTCATTATTTGAACGGATTCAGTGAAGAAGGTGTATGTAAAGAAGGTTTGAGCTATTATACA
>JAILPF010000243.1 GCA_024699575.1 Acetatifactor sp.
TTACCTGCTGCTCAAAAGAAAGGTTACGGTATCGATAGAACCGGACAAAGGGGTGCGGGTATGTGATGAGGTAGAGTCACCGTTTATTCTGGGAATTTTTAAACCGGTAATCTATGTGCCCTCCGATATGAGTGAGGAACTGCTTCGGCTGGTTCTGGCACATGAACGTGCGCACTTGAAAAGGTGCGATTACCTATGGAAACCGCTTGGATTTTTCCTGCTTTCCCTGTATTGGTTCAATCCTTTTTGCTGGCTGGCATATGTGCTGCTGTGCAGAGATATTGAGGCAGCTTGTGATGAGAAGGTGATTCGGGATAAGCCTAAGGAGTATATTGTCATGTATTCTCAGGCATTGTTAAATTGCAGTATTCGGAGAAGAACCATCGCTGCCTGCCCTTTAGCTTTCGGGGAGACCGGCGTAAAGACGCGCGTAAAGGGAATTTTGAACTATAAAAAGCCGACATTTTGGGTGATGATAGCTGCTTTCATTGTATGTGTTGCGGTCACCCTTTGTTTTATGACAAACCCCAAAGAGGATACACCGGATTTGTCTTTGCTGAATTATAAGAATGCAATATCTCTGATTGCACAGGAGGGACTGGAACTTGTCGCTATCCATTCGGAACAGGGTGATGAATCAGCGATCATTCTACCCGCAATGGCAGATGGTGAAAATGTGATTCATTATCTGGAAAATGTAAACTGGAAGCAACGAAGAAAACCGTTTGAAGCACTTCCTTCACCGGGTTCCATAGAATTTCTCATAGATGAGGAATACCGTATTACCGTGTACAAGAATCCGAAAATCGCTCGTGTCGTGTGCCTGGATGGCGAGAGATATTACCGCATCAAATCCGGGGATTACGAGAAGGCTCTCGAATTGCTGCATCCTTATACAACAAACGAAACAGAGGAAAAGGCAAGCACACAGGAGCCTGTGCGCCCGGAAGTTAATCTGACAGCATCAGAAGGCGCGGATCAGACAGAAATCCTGTATGCCGATAAAAATAAGATTATCTTTAGCGGCTATTATGGACTTTTTGTTTATTCCAAGGTGCAGGGAAGAATTTCAAACGCACTGGACTTGGAGGCAATCGGATGTCATTTTACCCAAGGAGACAATTATTGTGAAAAATATATAAGTGAGGATGGAAATACAGTGTATCTCCATCCGTTAAACAATGATAAGATGTTTATTTACAATATTGCTACAGATAGTTTACAGCAGGAAACTTATAATTTATCAGGAATATCTTTCCACGAGATGCCGGGCGGGACAGACAACAACCCGGGAGATTTTGACGGGTGGGAAACAGAAGCCGGGGAATATTATACCCTGCTTCATCATGGCAGTATGATTGGAGATTTGTGTTATGCGGATGTACCACTGAATACGGAAGCAGTAAATATACAGTGGGAGCCATTGTTTTCTCCGGGGAGCTTATCCGGTGCGGTTGATTTTGCTCCGGAGGATGTACATGATATTGTATCTGCTGATATCTGGGTTACGGATGAGGCATCCCGGAGGTTGGCATCGTTTGGCTTTACAGAATGTCAGGGGCAGCTTTTGCATTGTGAAAATGATGCTGTGTTGCGGGAAATAGAAAAGCTCTTATCGGATGCAACGAAAGAAAAGGGTCAAACCAACTGTCCATTCTTTACTGCACTATACTTAACCAGAGAAGACGGTACGGTGGGAATGGTTTCTCTGGCTACAGACGGCTGTGCAACATACAATTCTGCCAAAGGTTGCTATAAGATGCCTGAAAAATCCGGCGAAAGACTCTGGAAGCTCATTACTGAATTTCAAGGTGTACACGTTTCACAAGAGGTTCCCAATCAAGAAACGGAAGAGAACATAGATGTGAACTATACCTTCCAAAACGGTGTTTTTGTAGCAGACGGAGGTAGAGAATTTAAATACAAGACAGAACTAATCGGCAGAGGTCCTGGGGCTTTAAGTGACAGCAAATTCATTGTCCTGACGAACAATCCGGATATTACTTTCGATGAGGTATTCAAGAGCTTAATTAGTAGTAATTCGGCGGATTTTCTGACAGATACCGTGATTATCGGAATGGGTACGATTGAGAAGGGTGATACCTTGCAGACGGGCAGGGAACTATCCGACTGGATGAACATTGATCTGCCGAAAGAAAATTCTGTCAGCGAATTTGCGGATACGATTGGTTATATGGGAGGATTTTTGATTCAACCCGATATCTATACGGAAAGCACTCCCGGTACTCCTAAGGAATGGCTTGCATCCGGTATGGTCAGCCGTATTTGGGCAAATAATACCAAGGTGGAATTTGATGAAAACCATGCGCCGAAGCTGTCGGGTGTCCCGATTCATAATCACACAGATGCAGAGTATCTTACCGCATTCCCGATTGAACAAGAAGTGGATGGCTGGTACGCGATTATGCTCAGGGAAGCCCATGAACTGGACGCAACACACAACAGCGAATACTGGTATTTCTGGTATGTGAAAGATGGGGAAGATATGTATTATGTTCTCTCCCTGAATACGGAAGTATTCGTGGAAACAGAAGCAAAAGAGATTGCCGGAAATGTTCAAATGAATAGATAAAGTTCAGTAAAATAAAAGGAAGCTCCTCATGAAATCATGAGACGCTTCCTTTTTATGGTTTATCCAGTATCCGCTGTACTTTTCTGAATTTTGCCGGAGTAATCCCTTTTATCTGCTTG